>PAKC01000028.1 GCA_002706205.1 Halobacteriovoraceae bacterium | reverse complement strand
ACATCAAGACCACCATAACTCCAGTAACCGAAACGTATTCCCATAAACAGAAAGTTATTTTTGCAATTTTTTTATGTTCTTTAAGATAATTAAATATTCCAAGAGTATAGGTCATAAATATAAGCGGAAGACTTATCATGGAACAAATAAGATGAGTGGCCAGAATAAATAAATAAAGAACACGAAAATCTTGGTTGGTAAATTTCACATGGCCAATACTCATATGATAAAGAATATAATTTATTAAAAATAAGGCCGAAAAACATAAGGCCAGATGAATGAATTTTTTGTGTTTTTGTTTTTCTTGTTTTTTGATGGCCATATATGCATATAAAAGAGAGAGAGCACTTAAAAGATTTAAGCCAGCACTTAACCATGATTGTAATTCGGTGGGAATCATTGGGGCTATTTTATAGGGATTAAAGTATATAATGAGAATAAGAAAGGCTTCAGCAATAAAGGCCAAAACAAGAGATGAAATAATAAGGTATTTTTTTGTCATATAAGATTCCAAAATTTAATAAGTATTCTGACCCCTGCACTAAAAAGCATAATTTTAAAAATAAGTTTAAAGATTTCCGTATTTACTTGTTTGAGCAGTATTAGTCCAATTCTTGTTCCTAAAATCGCCGCCACTGACATAAACAAAATAAGTGATAAATGTTTTGTATAAGAAAAATCTAGACTTAAAAAAAGAGGAATTTTTAAAAAATGTGTAATGATTTGCTGAGATGCTTTTGTCGCAACAATTTCTTCTTTTTGAATATCATCTCTTACATAAAAAGGGGCAATCAAAGGTCCAGTTGGCCCGATAAGGGGACCCAGTATTCCAGATGCAATCCCTAAGTATGTCCAGCCATAGGAGTTTAACTTTATTTGTGGCAATTTTTTGGGTTTAAAAATGGTATAAAAGATTAATATGGCCAATAGCAAATAAAGATAATGGGTTTGAGTTATTTTTTTAAGGATAAAATAAGCAATCATAAAGCCAAGGGGAACTCCTAAAAGAAAAGGAACAAAAAAATCCTTACGAATATGCTTTCTAAGCATAAAGCAGCGAGAACTATTACTGACAAACTGTACGATTCCGTGGATGGGAATTAAGAGCTTATAATCTAAAAAAAGAGACATAAGAGAAATGAGAAGAACCCCTCCGCCCATGCCTATGATTCCAGAGATGATAGAGGTTGCAAGAGCCGCTAAGGCCATTAGAAATAAAAGCATAAGCCTAATGTAGCCTAATTCTTTCTAAAGCGAAAGCAGCTGATACCATGAAAACTTTATAGGAAAATGCACGCGTTTGTGCGTTGCGTTTTGTTTCGTGCTATAAAACTCATGTTTTTGAATTTAGTGAAGAAGCAAAACTTTGATTTTAAATGTCATATTTAAAACTGATAGGGAAAATATGGAAAAAATAATTTTTATCTTAACTCTTTTATTTACTCATTTCAGTATGGCACAAGGGATATCTTTGAGTTCATGTACAAATCTAGTTGATGATATTATTGAGTGCACGTCGCCACAATTATTTGTAAATGAGAAGAGCTCTTTTATTCATTATAATGATATAACAGCACAAGGTTGGTGTCATAGACTTGGCAAGGAGTTAGTCAGTGTTGAGATAAACCTGCTTTATTCTGGTAGCTTTGCTATTTTGACCGAGTCTGGGGATCTTTATTCTGAGCAAACGGTTGAAAGCTATGAGGATATTAAGTCAGTTCCAATTATTTCAAAAATTTACTGTTATTAAACCTTGTAAATAATACTATATTATGGCCTCTAATTGAGGCATGCGTTATAAAATCAAGTATGAAATTTCAACTCCGTAAGGCCGAAATTTATGATATGGCCGCAATTTTTCAGTTGTATGCTAGCGAGTACGGAGATACTTATCCTAATCCTATTTTTATGCGAACTTCTTTATTAGAGGAAGCGATAAAGAGTGAAGATCGTCTTATATTTGTGGCCCAAGAAATAGAGTCTAAAAAAATAAGAGGCTGTTTACTTTTTATGTATGATCAAGAAAACTTCTTAGCTAAAGCAGGAGCTGCAGTTGTTCACTCAAGAGCAAGAGGTGAAGGACTTACAAAAAAATTAATCCTTTATGGAATTGATTATATTCAGGAAAATACTTTTGGCCTAGAAGTTTTATATATTACAACCCGAACAGTACACAAAGCAGCTCAAATTTTAACAGAAAAAATTGGCTTTAAACAATTAGGTATTTTTCCTAATGTTCATAAAACTCAAGACTATGAAACTCACGGATTAGCAGCATTGATGTTTGGAGAGGCTTTGGCCAAAAGACATATTCAATATGAGCAACATCCAACAGTTTTACCTTTATTTAATATTGTGCGAGAAAATATTGATTTACCTCAAATGAAAGAAGCAAAAATTTGGAATCAAAAAAATTATACCGGAAAAGTTGGTATTTTGGAGGTTATTGAGGCAAAGGAATTTATTAAGTTACGTTCCAAGATGTTATTTGAAAAAAAAGAGATAGATTTAGCTTTTTTCCCCTTTCATACACCTAATTTGTTAATAACAGGGCCACGACAAAATATCGAAGTCTTTGCCTATGTCAATGAGGTTGATAAACACTGTGTGATCACTGGATGCAAAATTGATCGTGAAGTTTCTTTTACGGACTTGTTTTTAGCAGTGAATAGTATTTTGCGCGATAGAGGTATACGTTATATTGAAATCATTCTTCGGGCAAATCGACTTAATATTATTGATAAAATATTAAAAGCAAAATTTCTTCCTTGCGGTTATGTTCCGGCTTTTCAGTTGGAAGGGGGCAAAAGATATGATTATGTCGTTTTTAGTCGTTCTTTTGAAATATTAGACTTTAACAATTTAGAGTTGACAGGCTCAAGTGCTCAATACTTAAAAAATTATATTACATCATGGGAAAAAACATTTTTAGGAAATCATTTCAAAAATAATCATGAATAATCAGTTTATACACACCCAAATATTATTGGACTCACCTCCCTTTTTATTTAATAGTCATTCCAGTGAAATGTTTTTAGCAAGTTTGCGTGAGATGGCAACTCACCATTACGAAAAGAATTCTTTTTTTCGTTTTTATTGGAAAAAGAAAAATATTCATCCTCAGGACTTGCAAAGTGAAGAAGATCTTAAAAAGATGCCTTTTTTATTAGTCAATCTTTTTAAAAATCACGAGATGTATACAGGAGCAAAAGAGAAGATCATTCTCACTCTTGGAAGTTCGGGAACGACAGGGCAAAGAAGTTTAATTCACCTAGATGAACCTTCTTTATTAAATGTAAAAAAACTAGCTTATAATATTCATAATGCTTTAGGAATGACATCGCAGCAAAAGTATAATTATCTTTGTTTTACATATGATCCTCGTGTGGCCAATGACTTAGGGACTGCTTTTACAGATGAGCTTCTTACAAGTTTTACTGATAAAAATGAAGTTTATTATACTTTTCAACATAATGGGAATGACTTTATTTTTGATCAAATGGCATGTGTCGAAAAATTAAAGGAATTTGAAAAATCCCAATATCCTACACGTATTTTAGGCTTTCCTGCTTTTTTATATCAACTTATTGAGGAGCATAAACTGAGTTTAAACTTAGGTGAAAATTCTTGGGTTCAAACAGGTGGTGGTTGGAAAGGACAAGCAGAAAAAGAGATTCCAAAAAAGCAATTTCGAAAAGNTGTCTCTCATGCTTTGGGGATTNCACAAGNAAATATTCGTGATCTTTTTGGAATGGTAGAACATGGAGTTCCCTATGTTGATGCTTACGATGGAAGACTACGGATTCCTAATTATGCTAGAGTTCTTATTCGAGATCCTATCTCCTTAGAAGTTTTGCCTAATGGTCGACAAGGACTTATCCAATTGATTTGTACATATAATAGTTCTTATCCGGCAATGAGTTTATTGACTACAGATTGGGGAAAAAAGATTTCTTGCGAACAATATGGTGATGTCCTAGAGCTTTGTGGGCGAGCTGGGATAAGTAAACATAAGGGCTGTGCTTTAAAAGCTTTGGAGCTATTATGAAAACTATAAAAATCGAATCCGCACAGCAGGTTAGCCAATTGGATTTTCGCTTACCTTCTAAGACATTATCAATAGCTTCAATTTTGAATTTGTTTAGCGACGTGAGGTATTTATGGCAAGAAGAGGGAGAGTATTATCAAAAGGCAAAAAACAAAGTTCGAAAAGAAGACTTAGAGAGTCTTAAATTTATTGAGCAACTATGTAAAAGAGAAAGTCTTGAACAAAGACTGAAGTCAGATTTTAGAAAAAAAGAGGCACTTGATGAGTTTGTCACTCAAGAGGATTATCTGGCAAAAATTTATTATGCCCCTGTGGGCAATCTGTTGCATATTACGGCTGGAAATATTTTTCTGGGGGCCATTGACTCTATGATTATGGGACTCCTGACGAAAAATAAAAACTGGGTAAAACTCAGCTCTCATTGTTATGATGTTCCTCTTCTTTTTTTTGAAAGTCTTTTGGCCGTAGATCATAAAAACTTTATTCGTGATCATTTAAAGCTTATCCAGTGGGAGGGAAGAGATGAGCTTATTCAAAAAAATCTGGTTCAGAAAATGAATGCTGTTATGGTCTGGGGAGGCGAGGAAGCTATCGAATCATATCGCTCTAGTTGTTTAAAGCAAACTCGTTTTATCGAGCATGGACCTAAAATTTCTTTTTATGTAATTACAGAAGAAGGATTAAAAAAACAGGATAATATCTTTGATAAAATAGCTTTAGATATTTGTTTATGGGATCAGTCTGCTTGTGCAAGTCCTCAAAATATCTTTTTGGAAAGATCAATTAATAAAAAAGAATTTATTACTCAATTAGCACAGGCGTTAGCAAAAAGCCCCTATAAAAGAAAGCCTTTAAGCCCAGATGAAGCAGTAGAGTTTTTAAAAGATTATTATGAAGCTCTTTATTATGAATTTGAAAATGATATTCCCCTCAGACAAGGTGAAGATTATCAGGTTTTGCCAGACCATAAGATTTTGACACCAAGTGCCCTTAATAGAAGTATTAAAATAAAAGAATTTACTTCAGCAGAAGATATTTCACAAATGCTTACGCATTTTTCTTTTTATTTACAAACGTGTGGGCTTATTTCATCCATAAAACAGCGACCTTTGTATGCTAGGGAGTTAGCGAAGTCTGGAGTAAAGCGTATTACTGCTCCAGGAGAAATGCTCAAAGGAAAAGATGGCTCTTCTCATGATGGGAGATTATCTCTTTTAGAGTTAACACATGTGTGTGTGGATGAATCATCAGATAGAATAAATGAATTTTTGGAAAAAATAGACGTAACTTTTTATCAAAATAAAAAAAGAGAGTCGCTTGAGGATTATCCTCTTATTAATGGTGATCTTTTAGGTCAACACTCATTAATTACCGACCAGGCTTTTTTAAGTCCTCAAGCAAAAAGTGGTTATATTTATTCCTCTGGAGGAAGTACAGGTGGTGCTAAATTTTGTTTTTATAGCTATCCTGAATTTAAAAATACTTGTGACCTTCTTGCAAAGTCCTATCAAGGCTTGGGTTTAAATTCTTCAGATAAAGTGGGAAATTTGTTTATGGCCGCCAACATGTGGTCTTCATTTAATGCAATTCAAGAGGCGCTTGAGATCTGTCAAACAGTTCAGTTCCCGATGGGAGGGCAAGTAAGTGTAAAAGATTTTGAATTTTATATAAAGTCTTTTGATATAAAAATTCTTTTTGGTGTACCTAGTTTGCTCTTTTCTTTAGCTCGTGAAACAGCAGGATTAAAGATTGAAAAGATTTTTTATGCCGGAGAGATTATGAATGATAAGTATAAAGAAGTTTTCGAAAAAAACTGGGGGTGTCGTGAGTTTTATTCTGCTGGATATGCTTCAGTTGATGTTGGTCCTATTGGATATCAAACAAAAGATTGCAAAAAAAATGAGCATTACCTTTTTGAGGGAATCATTTTAGAAGTCATAAATGAAGAAGCTGTAATAACTTCTACTTTAAGAAAAATGATGCCAGTCATACGTTATCAAACAGGTGATAGAGTTAAGATTATTTCTCAAGATGATAAAGGAACGAAATTTAAACTGCTAGGTCGTGTCGATCGGTTACTCTTTATTTGGGGCGCGAGGATAGAGCTTAGACATTTTGAACAGGCTTTAAAGCATCAGGGGATTGGGGAAGACCTTTTTCAAATAGACTTAGATATCAATAAGGGAAAAGAAACTCTGATATTAAGAAGTAAAGAATATATTGAGAAAGAAAAGTTTATTACTTCGTTGTTAGAATACTCTGATGACTTGGCGAGAACTCAAAAGATGAGTTTTTTAGAAGATCATATTAAGGTTTTCATGGAAGACCTTATTATCCATCCAAAAACGGCAAAGATGTGTCAGTTAAGAGATTTTAGATAATATCTTAACAGTTCATGATATTGAGTTTTATTTAAGATCTTAATATTATTATAATTTTAAATAATTTAAGACTCGTAGCGTAAAATATGATAAACTGGTTTTGACATTAACAAATCTGATGCACGTCCGTTCTTAATACTTTCTTAAACAAATCAAAGGTGAGTAGGAATGGGTGTTAAATTACGTTCAAAAGCATATTTAAATTTATGGCGCAAAGGGGCAGAGGATTGTCCTCATTTGAAGCTTGCTAGTGGGCAATATGATAATTATTGTAAAAAAGCAATTGATCATCTTTGTATGAAAGCAGATATGTGTGAAAGTCTAGAGTCGTATATCGAAACTATCTGCTCTGGAATGATTGATCTTTTAAAAACAGGTGTTCCTAAAAATAAAATTCTAAAACATCCTCTGGCCTTGTCAAAAATTTTGCAATTGGGCGAAGATATTATTGAGTACTCTGAAAAGAAGTCAGATCTGTTCTATATTGGGCTATTTGTAGAGATGAAGATTGCGTCAAATTGGTCTCATATCCCATTTTATAGACTTATTTTAAATATGCTAAAAAAGATAATAGATAAAGTTTCTCAATTACCTCGAGTTTTAAGACATAAAATTGAACAATTGGTTAAGGAAAAAAATTATCCACTTTATGCGTTATATTTTGTAAAAGATAAGTCTCCTTCTTTTAAAAACTCTGCCTAAGGAAGTATTCATTCTTTTTTAGAATGTTCTTAGTTAAAATTAGTTAACCTTTTATTTCTTCTATGCCAAAATAAGACCAATAAGGAGATTTAATATGGGTAGATTTAGAGCTGGTGTCCTTTATGGGGATGAAATAACTGAACTTTATAATTATGCAAATGAAAATAATTTTGCTCTTCCAGCGGTTAATGTCGTAGGCACTAATTCTGTAAATGCTGTTTTAGAAACGGCCAGAGAATTAAATTCTCCAGTCATTATACAGTTTTCTAATGGTGGAGCTCATTTTTTTGGAGGAAAAAGTCTTTCAAACTCAGATCAATTCGCAGCTATTCAAGGTGGGATTTCAGGCGCTCATCATGTACATATGATGGCCGAGGCTTACGGCGTCCCGGTTATTTTGCATACTGATCATGCTGCTAAAAAACTACTTCCATGGATAGATGGCCTCTTAAAAGCTGGTGAAGAATTTTATGAAAAACATCAAAAACCGCTTTTTAGTTCCCATATGCTTGATTTGTCTGAAGAGCCAATTGAAGAAAACTTAGAAATATCAAAAAAATATTTAGAAAGATTTGCTAAAATTGGAACTCATATTGAAATAGAGCTCGGTGTGACGGGTGGAGAAGAGGATGGCGTTGATAATTCTCATATCGATAACTCATTACTTTATACTCAGCCCGAGGAAGTAAGCTATGCTTATGAGCAACTCAATCAGGTAAGCGATTCATTTACTATTGCGGCGTCTTTTGGAAATGTTCATGGTGTCTATAAACCTGGTAATGTTAAGTTGACTCCAGTTATCCTAAAAAACTCTCAAGAATATATAAAACAAAAGCATAAAACGAAGTCGAACCCAGTTAATTTTGTTTTTCACGGTGGCTCTGGATCTACGACAGAGGAAATCCGAGAAGCGATTGAATATGGTGTGATAAAAATGAATATCGATACAGATATGCAATGGGCCTTTTGGGATGGAGTTCATGATTACGTAAAAGAGAATCAAGATTATTTAAACTCACAAATAGGGAATCCTGAAGGTGAGGATAAGCCAAATAAAAAGTATTATGATCCAAGAAAATGGCTTCGAGCTGGCGAGGTTTCATTTGTAGAAAGGCTTAAGAAGTCGTTTACAGACTTAAACTGCGTGGGAAAAAATAATTAGATCTAGGGGAGACCTTCATGGAACAAAAAAGAAAACATATCCGTTTTCAGCCAGATGAAAACACTTTTATTTTTGTCAATTTAGATGATGATATTGTTCATGGGGGTCTATGCATTTCTGAATCTCAGGGAGGCTGCTCTGGTGTTTTTCATCTTTCAGAAAACTTTGTTATTGGAAAAATGTGTTATTTAAAAGTTGGAAAGCTAGACTCTATTTGCGCTGATATTCGCTGGATTACGCCCTTGGATGATACAGTCGTTAAAGTTGGTTTTGAGTATTTAAATTAAAAAGTGAAATCGTTATTTATTATAAGCTTCATTTTATTTTGTGTTAGCAAAAATATATATGCTTCTTCCTTGCAACTTGGCTTTGGAAGTTTAACACCACATTTTAGCGATTCTAAAAAAAACTACTGTAATCAATGGAATAATACAGGAATTATAGCTAATAAAACCTATTACCTTCGTTATCTTCATGGGGACTATGGATTGACTTATATGATAGGAAATGACTCAATATGCTCAGAAATTGAAGGAGTATTTTTTCATTATCTTTTTGTGCGTACTGATTATACCGAAACAGGTATAACTGTTGGCGGTTATGCCTTTAATGAAGAAAATTGGGATGAACATGCACAAAAAACTCCCTCGGGTATTGATGCTCCTGAACCTGTTCAAATAGATTATTTTGGCCGTGAAATAGTTCCTGTCTTAGCACTGGATTTTGCTGTACATCTTATTAGAAAAGAAAGATGGTCATTGAAGCTAAATAATTTATTTACACCAATTATTTTTAACCACTCTTTAGCTTTTGAGTATCGTTTTTAAATTAAATATTAAAAAACTAACATATAGCTTAAAAAAATTGAGCTACCTTGTGTTTTAATATTTGTACTCAAACCACTCGTTTTACCAGTGGTATCATCTTCAATTTGAGTAAATTGATTGCGAAATGATTTGTAATTTAGCAGTAGCCCATTAATAATTCTATAGCCTAGACCAAAGGCTACATGTTGACCAAAATAACGAATATCATTATTAGAAATGGGTTCAAGAGAGGAGTTCATGTATTCGGACCAAATTTTTAATCGATCAAAAAAATGAAAGCCAAGAAAAGTCCCCACTCCACCTCCATTATATTTTTTATAGCCGCTATCAGTTAGATTATCATCACTTTCAAACTCACCTTTTTCAATATGAACTCCGGCCATAAAGTTTCGCCCTAGGTATCCAAGGTTTATTCCCAGAACTTTACCTTCTAAATCACCGGACTCATCTCCTCGTGAAAAGTCTGAAACTTGATAATGATAGCTAGGTTCAATGAGAAATCTTGCATGGCCCGGAAGTGTGTATAATGACCAAATAATGAGCAAAAAAACTTTATACGGCAATTCCAAATATTCTCTCCTGATATTCTGGAAGCTCTAAAATTTCGTCTCTAAAAATAGCGACTCGGTAATTAGCTTGTTCTTGGTTGAGCTCTACAATGTCATTTGGTTCTAAAAGATTGGCCTTAATCAGTAGGGGGATATTTTGCTTATCTAATGGACTTTCTAAACGAAGAATATAACCATTTTTCATGATGTAGTAAAATGCTGAATTCTGACTGTTTTGTTCTGACATGCCTTACTCCTTAAAGCTATTTAAAAGATCCTCTCCTAGATCTAAGTAAATTTTTTCATAGTTAGAATCTAAAATCAAATTAATTTTTACTAGTGACTTAAAGGCTTTGCTGGGGGCATTTTGGGACAATTTGTGTTGTATTAAAATTCTAAGTGTATGAAAAGTCATAGTCATATTTGGCATCAAATATGCTCTATTTATGGGGGAGGTTACTTAAGAGCATGATGTTCTTAAGAGTCGGCCAAGGATGGCCAATCTGAGTAGACAAGCAATTGAGATAAAAGAGTGATGTTTTTTTATGAGGAGGAAACATGGAGGCATTGAATTTGGAAATGGTAAGTTTTTTATTATTGATCTTGGGCTTTGGTAGTGCCCTTATCCATTATTCCGCTTTTGCAAAGTCAAAGGCAGCAGCAAAAATAACAAAGGACTATTATCATTCGAGGCATTAAGTTGATTGTATATTTTACAATTTGTTTTTAAACTCTTTGGCAGGCTTCTTCGCTTTTTGTTACTCTTGGAACAAAGGAAGCGTAGATGAAAAATATTCTTACTGTGGCTTTAGGTTGTCTTATTTGTTGTAATGTTTGGTCAAATGAACAGACTAAATATGCAAATATTTATGCTGACTCATTAATAAAACAATTTGATCGTTCTTTAGAGTATTTTGATGGGGGATTATTAGAAAATCCTTTTTATGCAAAAATTTTAGCAGCTAGAATTTATCTTGAAACACGTAATGCTGTAGAAAAAAATGGCGAATTTAGTTTAGTAGAGGTTCTTGATTCTGAAGCTTATGCACATGTTGTAAAACAAATAGATCTCATTGCAAAGAATATTAAGGCGTATCAAGCAAGAATTAAACAGAGTGAGATAAAAAACCTTATTTATCCTTCTTCTGGGGCCAATGGTAATGTTACTGGCAATACCTTTCCTTACAAGGTTTGGTCTTTAACATTTGACGATGGACCTCGGTCACAAAGAACAGAAAAAATAGTTGATAATTTATATGCGAGAAGCTTAAAAGCAAGTTTTTTTATGCTAACTCGTAAGGCCAAAAGATATCCTAAGACCGTAGACTATGTTTTAGATGCCAATATGGAGCTTGCTCTTCATAGTTATTCTCATCCAGACTTAAGCAAAGCCTCTGATAAAAAATTAGAATATGAAATTTCTCAAGCAAAAGATGATTTACAAAAATTAACCGGTAAAAAGCTCACTTTATTTCGCTTACCGTATGGGGCGGGAATGCGTAAGACAGATCTGAGAGAAAAAATCGCAAAAGATCATCTAATTCATATTTTTTGGAATGTTGATACTTTAGATTGGAAAGATAAAGATCCTGTAAGTATTTATCAAAGAACGATTAAGCAGATGTCGAGAACCCCACGAAAAAGTGGAGTAATTTTATTTCATGATATTCATGCACAAACAGTGATTGCTAGTGAAATGGTAATGGACTATTTAATTGAGCAGAATATGACTGTCTGTCCTGTTGGGGTCGTGATCCTTCATTTAAATACTATCCCACAAGACTGCTTGAAATAATTTTCTTTTCTTATACACTTATGATTATGAAATCATTTCTTGTATTCTTTTTTCTTTTAAGTTGTGCTGGTGTTGAAAAGACTGAGACTGTTGCGGATCAAGACTTAACGACAAAAGAAACTAAAAAACGGCCGATAAGTTCTTCGCCTTCAAATCAAGACTCAAATTGGGCGAATAATTATTATCAGAAAACATTTTTTTTAATTAAAAACCCTTTACTGGTCGAGAATCTCAAAGGGGTTTTAGATGTCTGTCAAAGTGACGACTTTTATTTTGACCAAAATTATCAAAAAGAGGAAAATTCTTTACCGATAATGTATAAAAAACAGCCTTTAACTTTTACTACTAAAGATGGATTTTCGAAAAAAGTTTTTGTGACCAAAGGTGTCTGTCGTGAACTTGGGCTATATAAGAATCAAAGTGATAAAAGACTAAGAAGAATTCGAAAAAGTATTGATCAGATAACTCTTATGTATATTTATAATAAAGGAACATTTTTAAAAGATATTACTTTTAAGACAGAGTTTTCGACTGTTAAGTTTTTGGTCGAATAATATTTTTTTGTACAATCTCTGAGTGTAAGTACTTGAAAATAAAGGCTTTAAAGTTGGCGTTAATCTTGCTTCTTTATATGTATGAAATACATAGCCTTTTTTATAATGATCTTTAGTTTTATTTCTTGTGGTAAAGACGGAAGATTTATTGCCAACTCTCAACAAGAAGTTATTTATAAGGTAGAGCCTGCTGCTGAAGAAAAATACGAGTATGAATTTTTTCTTCAAGATTGTTCAACAGGAATACAACGTTTTGATTCTTTTATTGATGCTTGCAATGGCTTAACAGATGAGCAAAGAAATAAAAGCTACTATTTGGACGTAAAGAAAGGAGGTGGAGTAATTTTTGAATTAGTTCATGAAATTAATCTT
>PAKC01000027.1 GCA_002706205.1 Halobacteriovoraceae bacterium | reverse complement strand
AAGTGATAAAGGTCGTGAATCATTTTATCTTGGGAGACCGCCTGGCCGAGCCAGTCCCTTTTACTATGGAAGATGGTAAAAAGTTTCAAGTTCCTTATATCATTGGAAATGATAACCATATTGAACAATTGCAAGATGTTTTTGGCTGGATGAAGTCTTATGTAAATCTTAATCACTCTGGACGAACAAATATGATCGATACGATGATGAAGCAGGTTCGCGAAGTCGGTGTGTACTTTGGTGTTGATAGTTATGATGATGCTTACTTTACTTCAAATCTCTTTGCCGTAAGAAAAGAAAGAAACTTTAGTAGTGAACAAGATCGTTTCTCTCAAAGGGCCTATTATTTTGATGGAAAAGATACTTTGTATTCTGCTGGTAAGGAAATTACTCCGGTCGCTTATTTTATGATTTCAGCTATTGTTGAAAAAGAACAATTGGATAAAGTGGATAAAAAACTCTTAGTTGAAGTGCTTAAGTTGAGAACGAATCCCGATGCTCCTGAAGAGTTAAGTGATAATCATAAAATTTTCTTTGGATTAGCAAAAAATTGGCATGATCTTTTGATTCAAAATGCTCAACAAGGAACAAAATTGCCAGAACAAGCCTTCGTACAAACATTTGGAAAAGAAGTCGGACCTAAGGTTTATAGTGTTTATAATGAAGGTTTTGAGGTTATGCAAGAGATAGTAGAGTTAAAAAATAAGATTATGACAACTCCTCGAAATGAAGCTGAAAAAATGCTTTTTGAAGTCTCAGTTGATCTATTGGGAGGTTATTTGAGTGGAACTATTGATGATCAATTCGTTGATTATATGAAAAATCAACTTAAAAGACTTCCGATGTATAAAGCCCATCCAGATTTTTAAGTTTATAACTAAAAAATAATTTAGGGTCAGCTATAGGCTGACCCTTTTTTTTATGTCATATTACTATTATGGATACAAAAAAACTTGCTATTAAAGCGACTTTAATTGGAAGCGTCGTGGATTTCTTACTCGGTGTAGGCAAGATTCTTGTGGGAAAAGTTTTTTTTTCCCAAGCCCTTATCGTTGATGGAATCCATTCTTTATCAGATCTTTTAACTGATGCTTTTGTTATACTCGTCACTAAGTTTTCACATGAAGCTCCAGATAAAAATCATCCTTATGGACATGGACGTTTTGAAACCTTAGGTACAGTTGTTATTGGTGTTCTTTTGATGCTTGTGGCATGCTTTTTAGCCTATGATAATATTATGCGCTTGTTTACCTTAAGAATTCCTGTCGTTGTAGGCTGGCCAACCATTTTTATTGCTGTTCTTTCTGTTTTATCTAAAGAAGTTATTTTTCGTTATACATTTAGTGTAGGAAAAAAAATTAAGTCAAAAATGATTATTGCTAATGCTTGGCACTCTAGGAGTGATGCAATTACTTCAGCTTTGGTCTTAGTTGGACTAGGGTTTTCTTATTTTGGTTATCATAAGGTTGATCTGTTTATGGCGCTTGTCTTATCTGGTTTTATTGCAAAGGTCGGGTGGAATTTTATCTGGGATAGTGTTAAAGAATTGGTGGATACAAGTTTGAGTGCTGATAAAGTAGAAACAATTAGAGAAATGATAAGAGATATAGATGGTGTTCGAGGGTTACATAATCTTAGAAGTCGAAGAGTCGGTGATAAGGCAATTTTGGATGTAAATATTGAGGTCTCTCCTTTTATCTCAGTTTCTGAGGGACATGAAATAGCAACTTGGGTGGCCCAAACGATTATCTCTAAAGGTGATAATATTTATGATGTAACTGTGCATACAGATGTGGAAGATGACAGGGTTGAGGGAGCTGAGTTTCTCACTCATGAGAAACGTTTGCGGCCGCTACGGGCCGAGATTAAATTAAAGATTGAGTCTATACTAGAGGCTGATTTATATAATAAAATTACCAAATTCCAAGTACATTATGTCAAAAATGATTTAATTTTAGATATTTATTTTAACGAAGATTCAAATGATATTAAAGAAATTCGGCGAAAACTTTCACAAGAAACTCTTTTTTCTCAGGTAAGATGTTATTTAGAGCTTGATTGATTTCGAATCTTTGTACTTGAGAGTTCTTCATAATCATGGCGACCAATAAAGAGAATTTTTAATTTAGGGTTGATAGTATGAAGATTTTCAATTTGTTTTGCTTTGATTTTTTCGTCATCTAAGCGCGAGGCAATATAAAGAGCGTCAAGAGCATTAAGAATTTTATCTGCCTTAATCCATCTATCTATGCTAATAAAAGTATCAAATCCCATAAGTAGGGAAATCTTTTTTTGAGGAAACTCTTTTTTGATTTTAATAATCCATTTATGAGAAGGATTTTTTTTATTATTTTGTAAAAACTCATCAAAAAGGTAAGTTGTCGTTTCGATTTTTGCTAACTCATGTTGAATATCTGTAATACTTGAATGCTTAGTTGATTGTACAGTTAAGTCTTTAAAGGGGTTGTGATCAGGAATAACAATGATAGGACGATTGGCAGGGGCAAGCTTAAGACAACTTGAATGTCCTTCATGCCATGGATTAAAGCTGCCGCCAAAAAAAATGAGTTCGTGAGATTTATTTAAAACAGAATTATTTTTGACAAAGTTTATAAGGCTCATAGGTTAACTTTGATACGTTTACTTAAAGAGATTTCTTTTGGAGTTATTTTTGTCTGATAGGCAAGAATTTCAACACCTTTTTCTTGGGCCTCTAGTAAAAGCTTAGCATATTCAGGGTCGATATGTTTGGCAACGCTAAAGTTATCAACATCACCACGATTAACGAGATAAAACATAATACTTCGATATCCCTGTTCTTTTAATTTCATCAGCTCTTTTAAGTGCTTTTGTCCTCTGGTGGAGACAGCATCTGGAAAAAGGGCCATTTTGTTTTCGCCTAGAAGAGTGACATTTTTGACTTCTACATAGGTGTCTTGGTAATTTTCTCCAGAAAGAAAAAAATCAAGCCTTGATTCATTTATTTTTTTTTCAGGCCTTATTTCTTGATATCCAACTAGCTCTGGAATGAAATTTTTTTCTAGTGCTTCTTTTACTATTTTATTTGTAAAGGATGTGTTGATACTTATGAAGCTTTTTCCATTATGGACTAATTCCAGAGTGTACTTTAGCTTTCTTTTGGGATCATCTGTATGGGTAAGATACACCTCCCAACCAGGCTCCCAGCATGTTTTCATACTACCAGTGTTAGGAACATGGGCACAAATAATTTCGCCCGAATCTAATTCGATATCAGAAAGAAACCTTTTGTATCTTTTGAGAATTTTCGCCTTAATTAAATCTGACTTAAAATGCAAAATTGATCCTTTTTAAAGGTGAATTTAACATTTTAGTTTTGAAAGGAAAAGTAAAAGGTAGATGGCGAGCATCTACCTTGGGTATAAAAAATTAGAGATTAATTCCATTTGCTTTTAGAGCATTGCCATGAAGTTCTTTGATTAATGCCTTTTTGTTAGCTGAGCTTGTATTGAACTCAATAGAATCTATTAATGTTTCTAGTTCGGCATTATCACCAACCTGAGCTTTTCCAACTGCTGAGATAACATCATTAGGGTTTACACCATAAAGTTTTTGAGCAAAGTCTGCTAGATCTTCTTCGGATCTATCTTGAAGAGCTGAAAGGTCTTGAATATTTCGTGCCACTTTCATTCCTTCATCAGCAGATAAAGAAAACTTTTCAGCATAGTGAACGGCCATTCTTTTCAGTTTGAATTTTTCAATATCAGAGACCTCAGCACTAATGTCTAGCTCAGAGCTAGCAAGTTCGCCATCAGTGTTATAGTACTCCCAATAACAATCATCATAAAGATAATAACCCCAGCTATCATACACAGCATAACAATTATAATGCCATGTCGGGTCATAATGTGAGCTACTGCTGCTGCTGTTACATCCAACAAATAGGGTTGATAACCCTATAAGAACTAACATTTTTTGTAATAGTTTTTTCATAAATTCTCCCTAGTTTCTGACTTTCTTCTTCTTTATAGAAAAAAAAATCTCATCTGTCTTTGTCTTACCTCAAACTTTTTCTTACTCAAAATGAGCATTATTGCTATCTTAAAATGGACATTTTGACACCAATTAATCAAAAATTTTCCAAAAAAGAATTTGTTGTTGTTCTAAGCAAGATAGAGCAATCATATCTTCATTATGAAGCTCTATTAAGCTTATTTCAGAGCACCCTTGTAGGGGAAGGATTTGTGAAGCTGCATTTAAAAAAAGCTCTCCCTGTGTATTTATGGTATATATTAAGCTTGAAAGCCCTGTTGCTTGGTTTTGCGCAAGATAAAGTCCCTCTTTTTGAGTGAGTGCAACATATCTTCTTCTTTTTACATCAACCTGTGACTCGCTAAACTGAGTTTGGCCGGTTTTTGTGTTAAAAACACCTAAGTGATTTTCTGTTTGAAGTAAAATATAATTCTGACTGACTTGCGGGATATAGACTAAGTTCTGCTGAGAAATTTGGTTTTTTATCAGGACTTGCTGCCCGTGAAGGTTATTTGTTTGGTCAATTTCGAGAGTAAAAACTCGTTTTCCTCCTAAAATACTTTGGCCGGTAAAATAGGCTCCCATTTTTTTATGAAGAGCTAATGGTCTAGATTCCTCAAGATTGAAATAATCTTTAAAAGAAATTTCTTTTAAAAGCTTTAAGGTCTTTTCGATTCTATAAAGATAGTAAGTTTTAAAAAAACCTTTTCCTTTGGCGGTAATGAGGAATGTGTTACCTTGTTCTTCATCATTTGGGTTTTGAGGAAGAAAATGAATTGGATATTGATCTGTGAAGTCATTTATCGTTTTAAGGCCAGCTGGTGTAAGGTAGTATAAGAAATATTGAAGCGATAAATCAGGAGAACTCCATGGTGAATTGGGGATAGAACTCGGATTTTCACCATATCCTATCCATGCTGGATAATATCTTTTATTTATCTGCAACCACTGAAACTTACCAGGCATAAAAACTTTTTCATTGTTAAATTTATTGTCTGGAGCGAGGAATACTTTTTTAGGCTTTAAATCAGCACCAAGAATAAAAAAATGAGTTATTTTTTCTCCCACAGAGTTGATACTAACATAAGTAATAACATATTCTGATTGCCCATCTTTATCAAAGTCAATCTTTGAAAAATTTATAAATGTTGGATTTGTTTTTTTGATTGTGTAGGTTTTAGAGGTGACATAGGTATTGTTTAGGCTTTGTTGTAGAATCTTGATTTTTGTTATGTTTTTATCTTTGTTAAAGGCAATAAAGTCAATTGTCTTTGGAGCCGAACTATGATTCTTAAAAGTTTTTAATGTATAGTTTGGATTAAGCGCTTCCTGTATTTTATAGTGAGTGAGCTTTTTATGTTGTGATTGGGTAGTTAGAAAATTTGTTAGTTTTAAGGAAACTTGGTAATCTCTTTTTTTATTTTCTGAATAAATAGAAAGTTTGAGCTTTTGGTTTGAACTTAAATTATTTACCTCATTTATCTTTATTTTAAAATTTATTTTTTTGATTTGTTGAGTCTTAATATCAAAAAGCGTCTTTGTTGATTCAATAACTTTAATTTGAGAGTTTGAGTGAAGAATGACTTTAGCTTTTTTTAAAGTGTCTCCAAGGTTCTTAAACTCAAGTACAATTTCAGGTGAATTGTTATCTAGGTTTATTATTTTTTGTGTTTTAACATAAGGATAAAAAAGTTGAAGGGACGTGAATTGATGAGCTGCTAAATAATCTAAATTCCCAAAAGAATGTTGCGTATTATATTGGTTCTTCCTTGCGCCTAAAAGAATCATAGCTTTCGCCTCTTGAGGAGAAAGCCCTTTAGATAATAATCTTGCAAGAACACCTGTCACCATGGGAGCTGCTTGGCTGGTTCCACTCATAAACTCATAATTATTGTCTTGAGTAAAATTTTTTGATCTTAGTTTTGTTGGCCATGTACTTAGAATATGCGTCCCAGGCGCCAGAATATCAATTTGTGGCCCAAAATTACTAAAACTTGCTAAATCACCTGTTTCGTCGTGTGCCCCTACGCAGATGACATCTTTGTAAGAACAGGGGTAGGTTGGTGCGGAATGTGAAGAGTTTCCTCCCGCCACAACGATAAGGATATCTTTTTTTATTGCAGCTGCAATAATCTTTCTTATAAGAAGTGTATCAAACTGAAAACGCCAACCAAGTGAAATATTAATGATATCAACTTCTTTTTTGATGGCATAGAGTAGACCTTTAGCAATGCTTTCTAATGCTGAGTCTTGGTGAGAGTTATTGGCCACTTGAATAGGGACAATTTTTATCTTTTCTGCAATCCCTTCAATACCAAACGTATTATTTTTGGCAGCAATAATACCTGCGATATGTGTTCCATGACCAATATTGTCTTTAATCAATGGATGACCTGATTGGTGTTGTGTTAAGTCTAGTCCCTGAAAACTCCAGCCGTGACAATCTAAAGGATAGCCATTAGCATCAGCGTCTAGGGACGATAATGAATCAAGGCAAACCTGTTGTGAATTTTCTTTTAGACATTGGTTATAGGTCTCTAAAGCCTCACACTCTTGAGGTGTTTTTTGAATCTGATCAATTAAGTCAGGGTGGGTAAGATCAACTCCCGAATCAATAACAGCAACAGAGATGGTTTTCTTTTGTTCTTTTTTATCTTTAAAAAGCTGAAGATCTTCTCCTTTTTGCGCTTGGATTTCTCTGACATCAATATCACTGACCCACCGCTCAATTCTGCCTCCTGGATTGTTAAGGGCCCATTGGAAGTCTTTGTAGTCATTAAAAGAAACAGGAGGTGAACTAGAAAAAATAACAGTTTGAGATAAGGACTGTAAAAAATCTAATGTTTTGTTTGTTTCAATCTTATACAGAGGTTTAATTTTAATATCGAGTTGTTTGAGTATTTGCTCTTCTGACTTAGTAAAGACTTTATGAATTTGTAATGATGAAGGTAAGACTTTTTTTAAGTCATTATATTGTTCAAGTGTTGCATTAAAGTAATATGTTTCAGCCAAACATAAGTTAGAGAGAATTAATAGAAATATTAAAAAAACTTTTTTCATACTTACATCCCCGGAGTATAGCTTAAGGCCCGAAGTTCATAAGGGGTTATTCCTAAGAGGGCTCCCACTTTATCAAAAACTCCCGTTCCGTATTTTGTGTTATAGGTGCCCCAAGAGTTAGATATTGAGTCTATATAGCCTTTTTCAGATCCTTCTAGAAAACCAGTCGTTCTAGTACTGGCAAAAATAGCATTAGGCCCAAGCCAGTCTAAGATTTTTCTTTGTTGGAAATTTTCAAAAAGAGTCGTAATAATCTGGTTCATAAATGTTGCATAAAAATCTTTTTGTTTTGGGATATTATGGCCTTTGAGATTTAAAATTTTATGAACCCCTCTAGGAAGACAGCGCGCATTGACTTGTGCTCTTCGAGGTCCAAGATGTCTTTGTGTGTTACAATATCGTCTCCACTTCTTTTTACCATAAAGATATTTAAGAAAGGGAAGAACATTTTGTGTTTGGCCTTTTAAAAGCTCTTGTTCAATTTTTTGATAGACCTTAGGATAAATAATAAGAGTTGTTCTTATTTCATAGCCCTTTAGTTCTCCCTTACCAATATAGAAAGAGTCATCAATTAAATCTCTAGAGCTTTGTGTCGGGAAAATATTTTCTATCTTTTGAAAAATCTTTTTCAGTTGTGTATGGGATGCTGACCATCCTTTCCATAGGAAATCTATTTTAGTTGTCATTGTTTTTTCAGTTGATGATCCAAGTTCAGTCTCTGTCGTGTAATAACTTGATCTCGAACTTCCATAAAAGCTTTGAGCGGGGTCTGCAGCTTCTTGTCCAAAATTGAGATATTGTGTAAAAGTATTGAGTATTGAATTTAGAAAACTCATATAATTCTTTCCATCTCTGCCATAATGAGAACTCGAATAGAGGTGTTTTTGTCTTTGCTCTAAGCTATAGTGAGGGTGTTTTTTTTCTGGTAAAGTGATAGAAACATAGTGATTCAGCTTCATTCTTTGAGACTGGAACCATAAAAATTTAATAGTACTCAGACGACCTTGGACGGAATGCTCAAGCAAATGAGGAGAGTAATGATCCTGTAAGGAATAGGTACTATTTTTTGTAAAGAGTTCATAGAGAACTTTTAAAGTGACATTGAGTTCGTCATTGTTTTTAGGAGATAAGGGAAGGTGAAAGACCAAAGAGTTTTGTTTACCTTTGAGCCATTTTATTGTTCCTTTTAAAATCTCTATGAAATAATTTAATCCCATTGAGAAACCCTTTTCTAAGTTTTTTTGCTTTTGGATTGTGACTTCTAAGTAGTCAGACTTTTTTCTTAAGGTTACTGAACGAAGGATCCCTTTGTTAAGTTCCGCCCCTACAGATGTATTAAGTTGTTCTCCAAGGTAAATATCTAAAGGGATATTTGCTTTTGCAGCTGAGTTAAGTTGGATATGATCACTTATCATAAAGGTTTCATTCTCTGCAAACTCATTTAAAAATTCTTTTAAGTTTTTCTCTTTTTGGTCATTGATTTCTGAGTTACACACTTTTTCTTTGTGAATAGGGACAAGTAAAATAATATCTTCACTTACACCAGAGGCGATTAACTCATTTCTTTTGTCAATTGCCGTAGCTTTGGAGTTTTCTGTTTGCGTATCATACTTAATATAAACGACGTCATTATTATTTAATTCATCATAGATAACGCTTACAGGGCCAGATAAAGAACATTCATATTCAAATTGAATAATTCCTCCGAGTCTTTTCATGAGCCTTGGAACAAGAACCTTTGTGAGTCGTTGGGATGATGCTGTTGTTAAGTCGGGCATGGCCCTTACATGAGTGTACGTTCTGTTAAAACTTACTCCTGCTGAAACACTAGGAAGAACTTGTTTATCGACACCAGTAAATAAAGAAAAAATACCTAGGCCAATATCACCACTGACAGAGTCAACAAGTTGAATGGGGGCAGAGTTTCCTAAATGCTTGCCAAAAACAATACTTCTTTTAAAGGATGTATTGATTTGAGCGGTAGGGTAGCTGAAAGACTTTAAAGGAATTGTTCCATCAGATAAAGAATGCTCTTCTTTATAACGAGTGATTTTATTTTGAAGCTTTTTGGCCGCATCACTTGTTGTAATTTCAGGAACAATCTTGTCAATCGCTTCTTCAAGCGCCTTACTAAGAGCATTGTATGTTAATTGAGTTCTAAATAAACGAAAAATTTGTCCATAGGCAAAAGGTGAGTCCTCTATGTCGTGATAAAATTGAGTTACATAATGTTGATATTGATCAGACTGCAAATTAGAATTTCTTATGTTTGCTGTTGTGAGAGCATAATTGGGGTGAAATCTTATTTTTTCATTTAAGTGTTCTCCTAAAGAATTAATCCGTGATAGTAGTTTTTCTAAGACGAGAAGCTTGATTTCTTGAGGGTAGCCGGTCGACTCTATCACTTGCGTCATCTGTTGACGGTCGAGTTTAGTCAGTCTTCTATAAATCCATTTGATATCATTGATTGAAACATCCGAAAATTCTTGGGCATAGGGATGTCTCAAACTTAATTGGGAATTAAAAATATTACCTATTTTCCAAGAGATGGCATTAATTGATTGAGGGAAATCAGTAAGAACATAAATAGGAAGTAAGGCGCGGAAAATCCGTCTTGTTTTTTGCCGATTTTTAGACATAAGGGGAAAGTAAATATTAACATTATTTAAACGAGCAGATGATAGAGTTTGGTCTTTTAAAATTAATTCTTTTTCTTGCGCGTTTTGAACTACCCATTTTTCTTTTTGAGTTAATGTCTTTTCACCAAGCACTTGTAGAAAGTTTAGTTTTTCTTGTTTTGTTTTAAATACGACTGTGAGTTTCTTGTGAAAGGTTGGAGGTGTAATATCATAGCCCAGCTTTCTTAAAAGATTGGCCCTTAAGATATTAGTATGATTGTGGAGGGAGGCGCTTAGGTTGAGTCTTTGTCCTGTTTGAGCATCAATCACATTTGCTCTAAAGAATTCAGTTGGTGAGTTTTTAATGCTTTCAAATTCAACTTTAGTCGTAGGTGCCTTTTGATCAATTTTGTGAGTTGTGTTCTGCCATAAATGGCTTTCGTAAGGATTAAGCCTTGAGAGGTCTATATTTTTTTGCTTCAATTTAAAGGCTTGATATTTATCAATTCTTTTTCCTTGAAAAGTTAAATCAGAAGCGGGGGCGATTTCATTATTGTCTGGATCCAAAGGAATATTGATGACCGAGCCCAGAGTGGCTGGGGTAAAAGCAAATGATGAGAAGAAAAGAATGGTAAAGTATTTGTGCCATTTAACCATTTAAGCTCAATAGCACATGGCGCGTAGCGCATGATATTGTCGTTAGCTAATAGTGTCAGATTTACATAGATGCTGTGTGGAAGCTAGGAGTTTTGAGTGAAAGATCAGCGTCTGTAGGTTGATCATCAACAACACCTGTGTTGATTTTTTTTATATAGGCACCATTTGATTCGATTTGGATACTTTCATTAAATTCATTTTTTATTTTAAGGGGTAATTTATATGTCTCTAACTGATCTGATAAGATGACTTGGGCGATAAGCTTNCCTTGTTGAGTTATTTTAATTTTAGCTGGTAGCCTTAAGGCCTNAGCTTCAATTTTAACTAANGTATCAGTCGATTTTGTTTTGTTTATTTGAATTTTATCGCCCTGGTAGAGGTGATAGTGAACGTGAGTATGACTTAGCGTTGAGGATGAAAAACCCAGGTAAGTGAGAGCAAAAAAAAGCAGTTGAATGAGTTTTTTTGAATTAGTTTTATGCATAAAGACTCCCTGATGGCGATTACGGACATTTAGCCGTTTAGAAAAAGTCTAGCAAATTAAATGCCATTGTCTTTGTAGACTTAAATTTGAGTTTGCAAACAAGTTTTGATGTGTTAAATACCTGTAAAAACATGATATTATCTGGTGTTGTTGAGTTTTTTGTTATTATATTTTTATAAATATTTTGGCACTGGTGTCAAAGAAGACCGAGTTTTAAGCTAAAGTATTTATGAACAACTACCGAATAACCATAAACTCAAGTAATAAATTAGTAAGAAAAGGAGCCTTTATGTCCAAGTCGGCAAAACTAATTTTAGGTGAAAATGAAATTGAATTACCTATTATTGAGGGAACAGAGAGTGAAAAAGCAGTTGATATTTCAAAATTAAGAGGACAAACAGGCTTTATAACTTTTGATAATGGCCTAGGGAATACGGGAGCGTGTCTTTCTAATATTACCTTTATTGATGGTGAAAAAGGTATTTTAAAACATAGAGGCTATTTAATAGAAAATTTATGTGAAAAGTCTTCCTTCTTGGAAGTCTCATCACTTCTTTATACTGGTAAACTTCCTTCTAAGACTGAATTAGAAAATTTGAAAAACCAAATTAAAGAAAAAAGTACTATTCCTGAAGGGATTAAAAAATTGATTAAGTCCTTTCCACAAGATGCTCATCCAATGGGGATTACTTCTTCTGCCATGGTTGCTTTATCTGGCCATTATCCACATCTTCTTGATCAGGACCTTTCTGATCAGCAAAAAGAAGAACTTTTTCCTTTGATGCTTGGACAGTTAAAAACAATAGCTGCTGCTGTTTATAGACATGGGCAAGGAAAAGACTTTATCGAATCAAATCCGGAATTAGATTATACTGCTGACTTCCTTTATATGATGAATGGAGATAAACCTTCAGATGCCGTCGCTAAGGCTTTAGATGTTTTACTTATTCTGCATGCAGATCATGAACAAAATTGTTCAGCTTCTACAGTAAGAGTTGTTGGTTCATCTAAGGCGAATCTTTTTGCTTCTATTTCGGCTGGAATTGATGCTCTTTGGGGGCCATTGCATGGAGGGGCCAATCAAGCAGTTCTTGAGATGTTGGATGCTATTCAAAAAGATGGTGGTGGCTATGAAAAATTTATTTCTAAGGCCAAAGATAAGGAAGATCCTTTTAGACTAATGGGATTTGGACATAGAGTGTATAAAAACTTCGATCCAAGGGCCAAGGTTATTAAAGGGTATTGTGATGAAATTTTAGAGAAATTAAACGTTGAAGACCCCTTATTGGATATTGCGAAAGGACTTGAGACTACCGCTCTTAGTGATGAATATTTTGCTAAAAGAAAGCTTTTTCCTAATGTTGATTTTTATTCTGGAATTATCTATAAAGCCTTAGGCATTCCTACAAATATGTTTACAGTGATGTTTGCTCTGGGAAGACAGCCTGGTTGGATGGCCCAATGGAAAGAAATGTTAGAAGCTGAGGGAATGAGAATCACTAGACCAAGACAAATTTATCAAGGTAAAACTGACGAAAAATTATAAAGAAAAAGGCCCTTTTAAAGGGCCTTTTTCATGTAATAAATTCAAGAAATTTAATTAATAATGCTTTCAATATCATTCTTTGATATAGAAGTTCTTATGAAGACATTAAGTATCTTAGTTTTATTTTTATACGCAACATGTGCTTACTCGTATTTGAGAAGACCTATACCTAGACCTTTACCAAATCCAATTTGGAGACAAAGCTCAACAGTTTGCCATGCCCAAACTATTTGTCCTAATGGGGTGCCAATTTCTTGTGTTGCTTACGGTATGAACTATTCAAATGTTCCTAGTCGAATGGCCAATATGTGTCGCTCGAGAGTAGTTCCTGGCTATATGGTTCATTGCCAAGGATATACTCAACAAATAGGACCCTGGGGACGTCGCATCTGGGCAGCTGCAGATATGCCAATTCGGTGTTATTAAGCTTTATCTGGTTCCATTTGAGATTGAATATAGTTTTGTTCACCCACTTTATTTAGTAAGCCTAATTGAGTCTCTAGCCAATCTACATGCTCTTCTTCACTGGCAAGAATAGAAGTAAATAAGTCACGAGAGACATAATCACCTTCAGTTTCACAGAGCTTAATATGCTCCTTTAGGGCAGGAACCGCTTCAGTTTCTACAGCTAAATCTGACTCGAGAATCTCTTTTATGTTTTGGCCAACTCTTACTTTTCCAAGTTTTTGAACATTGGGAAGGCCTTCGAGAAATAATATTCTTTTTATAAGCTCATCAGCATGCTTCATCTCATCAATCGAAGCTTCGTATTCTAGTTTTCCAATCTTTTCTAAACCCCAGTCTTGTAACATTCTAGCGTGTAGAAAATATTGATTAATGGCCGTAAGCTCTCGTGTTAGGACTTCATTTAATGCATCGATAACTTTTTGACTACCTTTCATAATCTCTCCCAATATGTTTTACGCCAACTATTGTAGTCTATTTAAATAAACTAAGGCAAGGAAGAGTTTTTTGATGACTTAAACACAGCTTAGCTAGATTTTTTATTGGAGGAGTTCTTTTGAGATGCATTATTGGCTTTTTTAATCATTTGAACAGCTTCTTGCATACAGGCACCACACTCAGATCCAAGGCCTAGGTTGTTGCAAACTTCACGAATTGTCTTAGAGGATTTTTGGGCCTCTTCTAATTGCTTGTCTGTTATGGCTTTGCAGATACAAATATACATAATTTACTTACCTCTTATGCATTATATACTACTGTTCGGCTTACCTAACAATAGTTTTTAAGTCTTAATGAATTTTTTTTATGCAAAATTAATGATTCCAGTAGGTTATAGTCTTTATCATTTGTAAAAAATTCTTAGTTCTAGATAATATGTTTTCCACTTAGAGACATTAAGTTACCAATTACGTATGAAGCTACAAGATATTACACCTTTATTAAGCTACACTTTTTCTTCAGAAAAGGAGCTGTTAGATACAATTAAAGAAATTGGGCATAATTTTACTTTGAATCGCCGAGAAATTGGAAAATATACTCAAGATGAAAAATATGTATCCGCCTATGCATGCTTTTATTTACTGACAAATATTCCAAAACTCAAAGCAGCTTTAGAAAAAATCAATCTCTTTAAGAATGAATTGTCCAGTTATGAAATTATCGATATTGGCATGGGCCCTGGTACATTCTCTATGGCACTGTTTGATCTTGATCCTCATTTAGATGTTGTTGGGATTGACTCTTCCTTTCCTATGATCAAGCAAGCAAAAAAATTTATTCATTATTTTTATCCGACAGGGCAGTTTAAAGCTTTACACATAAGTGAGTTAGCGCAAATAAAAAAGAAATCAAAACCTAGACTTGGAATTTTTGGCCATAGTGCTAATGAGATGGATGATGAAAGAGTTATTGATTATTGTCACCAACTTGAACTTGATAGAGTTATATTTATTGAGCCAGGAACAAAAGATTTTTTTGAAAAAATGATAAGATTAAGGACTCGTTTGCTTGAAAATTTTAATATTCTTTATCCTTGTCTATCTAATTTAAACTGCCCCATAGCAAAAGATGATTGGTGCCACCAGTATTTAAAGGTAAGTCATGAAGTCGATGTGGAAAGAATTTCTCAGCTGCTGCATAAAGATAGAAGAAATCTTCCAATCATTATTCATGACTATGCAAAAAAGAATAATGTTCAAAAAGAGCAAGCAGTAAGGCTTATCAGAGTTCAGCCGAGGACAAAATTTAGTTTTGAATGGGTGGGATGCTGTTCGTTTGAAAAGAAAAATAAAATTCTTGAAATGCAAATTATGACAAGAAGATATAAAAAGTCTAAAATAAAAGAGTTACAAAAAACTCTGGCAGGAGATCTTGTTTTTTTTAAAGCAGAACAAAATCTACCTGATGGAAAAATAAGGGGAGAACTCATTGAGTTTTAAAGCTTTAAATAAGACTTATATCTTACTCGTAGATGACGAGGCTTTATTACGTGACACTATGAGAACCCACTTAGAAATAGAAGGGGTTATAGTTGAGGAAGCTTCAAATGGGCAACAGGCTTTTGATTTAATTCAAGAAAAAGACTTCGATATTATTCTCTCAGATATAAGAATGCCTGAATGCAGTGGAGTAGAGCTTTTAAAACTTATTAGAAATTCTTCAGAAAAAACTCCACCAGTTGTTTTAATGAGCGCCTTTACTGATATATCAGCTCAAAAAGCAAAGGATTTAGGTGCAATTGGAATGTTTTTAAAGCCTGATAATATTAATTATTTAAAAGAGTTATTGGTTGAAGCCTTAGGTGAAGGCCCTAATTAAGAGACTAACCTTTAAAGCTTCTCCGTCTTCTTGCCTTCTTACTCATACTCAGTTTTTTCTTAGGAGCGGGAGGTTGATGTTTTGCTTGTAAGTCTTTAATATCCTCATGATACGGCTGGTTTAGATTTTGAGGAATTTTTAGTCTAATGTGTTTTTCAATAGACTTTAATAACTTCAACTCAGCTCCGTCGCAAAGTGAAATCGCATATCCTTTTCTTTGGGCCCTAGCTGTTCTTCCAATTCTATGGACATAACTAGCGGGGTCTTCGGGAAGATTGTAGTTAATTACATGTGTGATGTGGTCAATATCGATACCTCGGGCGGCAATATCAGTTGCAATGAGTACTTTTATTTCTCCATTTTTAAATTTGTTGAGGGCATTTTCTCTATTATTTTGAGATTTATTGCCGTGAATGGCCCGGGATTTAATATTATTTTTTTCTAAGAGTCTTACTAAGCGGTCAGCTCCATGTTTTGTTCTTGTAAAAACAAGTGCGCTATTCACATGCGAGTCATTTAAGATATCAATGAGTAGCTTAATTTTGTTATTTTTAGCTAGAAAGGAAACACTTTGTTCAATTTTTTCTATGGTAGTTGATTCTGGTGTTACTTCGACTTTTATGGGATGAGAAAGAAATTTCTGAGCAAGTTTTTCCACTTCCTTAGGCATGGTCGCCGAAAAGAGTAAGGTTTGTCTTTGTTTAGGAAGTTTTTGTATGATTTTTTTTATATCATTAATAAAGCCCATATCTAACATGCGGTCAGCTTCATCTAAAACAAAGACTTCTAATTGTTCAAAATTGACGTCTTTAGACTGAACTAAGTCCAGTAATCTTCCAGGGGTTGCTACGACAAAGTGAAGTCCTGCTTTAAGTGCTTTGATTTGATTCGTTGGGCCCACACCTCCAAAAATGACTTTGGTATTCATATTAAGACCTTGGGAATAATCCTTAATATTTTCTTCAATTTGAGTCGCTAATTCTCTTGTTGGTGTTAGGATAAGTATTCTCATACATTTGGGTTTTATTTTTTTTGGCGTTTTTGAAAGATTATGAATAATGGGAAGTGAGAAAGCAGCTGTTTTTCCAGTTCCTGTCTGAGCGATACCTAATAAGTCTTTTCCATGAAGAATATGTTCTATCGCTTGGGACTGTATTGGGGTAGGTGTCCTATAGCCTTTAGACTTAATTGTTTTAAGAATAGAGGGAAGAAAGTTAAAAGAGTCAAAGCTTTTCATGAAGTCCTTTTTAAAATTTGAGTCACAGTTCTATCAAGTGCATTCGTAAATTTTTCTTTTGTTTTTGCATCAAGTGCCGAAGGCCCAGATGTCTCTATTCCATTATCTCTAAGCTCTTGCATAAAGTTTCTCATGGATAGGATTTCATCAATATTGTCTTTAGTATAAACCTCTCCTCTAGGGTTTAATGCAATTGCTTGATTCTCAACAGCTAAAGCAGCAAGAGGGATATCAGCTGTTATCACTAAGTCTGATGGCTTGATATGTTCAATAATATATTTATCAGCAACATCAGCCCCACTTTCAACTTTAATAAATTGTATAAGAGGAGATCTTGGAGTTGATAAATAATTATTGGCCACTAAGTAGACATAAAGATTTAAACGAGCAGAAACTTTATAAACGACTTCTTTAATAATGTTTGGACATGCATCAGCATCTATCCATATTTTCATAAATTCCTAAGTAAACAGAAATAATGCCTTTAAGTAACACCTTTATCTATAACTGGCAATCTTTGAATAAATAGAGTCTTTAGAGGCCAATATCATTTTTGCCAAATTGTTCTTGATCTTCAGAGTTACTTCGTGGATTTCTAAGGGAAATAGGCTTCCCAATAACAGACTTTGCTGTTTCAATGCCTTTTTCGAGGTACTCTTTTTCAATATTCGTAATGGCCTGCTTTTCTTCATTGAAAAGATGAACAGTTTGAGTTGGGAAAGCAAAGGAAACACCTATTTCTTGTGAAAGCCTGAGAATATCAATCATTAAACGATGCTTTTCTGATAATTCACGGCTATACTCATCAGTTTGCCAATAGACAATGACCTTAATTTCTAAAGCTGATGCTCCGTAATTGACAAAGTAAACATGAAAATTATCCTTTCTTGTCCATTTATAGCTAAGAATAAGTTGTCTAATTCCTTCGCAAAAAGCTTCAATTTTTTGAGGTGGAGTATTGTATTCTAGACCAAGAGTGGTATTTAAACGTCGATATCTTCTTTTACCTATATTATCTATAGGGCGATTCATTAATTCACCATTTGAGATTGTAATTAAAGAGTCATTAAAAGTTCTGATTCGGGTCGAACGGAAGCCCACTTCGTCTACTATCCCTTCAATATCACCCGTAACAATAATATCTCCAATATCAAATGGACGGTCTAAAACCAACATAATTGAACCAAAAAAGTTGGCTAAAGTATCTTTAGCTGCGAAGGCAAATGCGAGACCACCTATCCCAAGTCCAGCAATAATACCTGTGACATCAATGGTTAGAGAGTTGGCCACCAAAAGTGCGCCAAATAAATAAATAACAACAAAGGCAGTCTTGGTTAGTAAGGGGACGAGTATATCATCAAACTTAGTCTCGGTGAAATCGGCCTTGTTTTTAAAATAATTTGAAAAAAATTGAATCACTTTATGTGCAAACCAAACAGTCATCAGGCTTAGGCAAATATAAAGCAGACGATTGAGTACAGCATGAGTTTTTGTATCTAAGTCTAAAAAGTAAATTAACTTCATTAAAACAAAGACAAAAATGATTTTGGCCAAAGGTCGAATGGCCGAAGCAAGCATTTCCGTTGAAGAGCTTTTGACCACTTTACTGGTGTGGTTTAAGATAGTTGTAATAATGGCTTTGCATATTTTTTCAATGATAAAAGCGATGATAAGAATAAAAAATAATCCAACCCATTGCCAGGTTTCATAACCTAAAAAACTATTTTGAATCGAAGCGGGGAGATAGTTTCGAATCTTGTCTGTTATGGTAGTAAATGCCTTAACCCCTTCAATTGTTTTTTTTGATTTAAGTGCTTTTTGATAAGTCTCAAGAGAGTCTAGGGTTTCTTTGGAAAACAACCATTGCTCTTTCTTTTTTATTAAAGAAATTTCTAAAAAATGATTATTATGAATTCTTTTATCAAAGTACCAGATCGAAGCCTCTAAATTTGTTGGTATCTTTTCATAATCAACTCTTTTAATTTTATCTAATACTTTAATTAATTGCTGGGCATACTTTCTTCCAATATCCTCTTTTAAATTGTCTTCGATATGACTTAAATCTAGAGTCGAAATGGCTTTAGAGTAGTTTTCGTCAAGATCTCCTTGATTATTTTTTATTTGAACCATTGATTTTAAGTATGTTCTAAAAGTATCTCTTGGGCTTTCAGTTATGGCCAAAGCTGTTGATAAAAATAATAAAAAAATAAGTAAAACTCTCATAATGAACCTCAATCTATTTATAGGTCATATGGTAAACAGCTACTAACAGCTTGTCACTATTTTCTAGACTTAGCCTTGACATTTGCTTTTTAGAACACATCTTTAAAAGTGTAAGTAGGACCAAAAAGGAGTCTAAAATATGAATAATTTTGATAAGATAGTCGCAGGAGCTTTTGATATTGCTGGAGCAAAAGCAATCGAGTTAAAAAATACAGAACTCGCGCCATCGCATTTATTATATGGATTAATATCTAACCCAGGCTCTTATAGTTCAAAAGCTTTAAAGAATAATTTAGATCAAGTTGTCGAACTTGTTAATAAATTACCAAAGGCGTCACAGGCCTTAACGATAGATCAAATCCGACCTAGTGCGAATTTAAGTTCTTGGTTAACTCAAGCTGGCGGTCATGCTGCTCAAAAAGGCAAACAAGAAGTCAGCGAAAAGAACCTCTTAAGGTTTTTACCTGAAATTTTTCCAACTTTAGATGTCGATTATTCACAGTTTAATGACTTGGATCAAGAAGAAACGGAAGTTCCAAATTTTTTGATTAACTTAAATGAGAAAGCTACTGCCGGAAAACTCGACCCCGTCATTGGGAGGACTAAAGAAATTAGAGCAGTTATGGAGATCCTAGGGAGAAGGTCTAAAAATAACCCGGTGTTAGTGGGACCTGCTGGAGTTGGTAAAACAGCTATTGTGGAAGGTCTTGCGGAAGCTATTGTGAAGGGGAAAGTTCCCGATGTTTTAAAGGGAAAAACTGTTTATTCAATGGAGCTTGGTTCTTTAATTGCTGGAACAAAATTTAGAGGAGAGTTTGAAGAAAGAATTCAACATTTACTAAAATTTGCGCAACAAGGTGCAGGACAGTATATAATTTTTATTGATGAAATTCACCAAATTATTGGTGCGGGAAAAACCGATGGAGCAATGGATGCGGCCAATCTTTTAAAACCGGCACTTTCTCGAGGCGAACTTCATTGTATTGGGGCCACAACTGAAGATGAGTTTCAAAAACATATTCTTAAAGATCCAGCACTAGAGAGAAGATTTAGGCAAGTACCTGTGTTAGAGCCAACCAAAGAGGACTCAATAGAAATATTAATGGGATTAAAAGAAAAATTTGAGGGACACCATGGAATTAAAATTACAGATGATGCAATCTATTCTGCTGTTATGCTTTCTGATCAGTATGTTACAGACAAGAATCTTCCCGACAAGGCAATTGATCTTATCGATGAATCAGCCTCGGCGTTAAAACTATCAGCTGAAGCTATGCCGGCAGAACTTGAAATGTTGCAATCAGAAATTAGAAATAAAAAAATCTTAGCTCAAGTTGAGTCGGATAAAGAGCTTGAAGCAGAGGTTAAAAAATTACAAGAGAAGTTTGATACTGGATATGTAAAATGGGAACAAGAGGTTAACTCTTTAAAAAGAGTTAGTGAGATCAAGTCTAAATTAGATCGTTATAAGTTTGATCTTGAAAAAGCTGAACGTGAACAAAATTATGAAGAAGCTTCGAGATTAAAATATTCTCTTATTCCGGAGGTTCAAAAAGAGTTAGAGCAATTCTCTCATAGTTGGGAACTTTCTAAAGAAAATATTGCAAGTATTATCTCCCGTCATACAGGAATTCCTGTTGAGAAGATTCTGAAGTCAAAGCAAGATAACTTACTTCATTTAGAAGATGATCTAAATAGGAGAGTCTTTGGACAAAAAGAATCCTTACATGAAATCGCAGAATCTTTATTAGCAAGTTACGCCGGGCTTACAGATGAAACAAGACCGTTAGGTTCGTTCTTGTTAAAAGGACCGACTGGAGTTGGAAAAACTGAAACGGCCAAAGCTTTAGCAGAGTTTTTATTTGATAATGAGGATAATATTGTAAGACTTGATATGAGTGAATTTTCTGAGAAGCATTCAGTGGCAAAGCTTATAGGGGCCCCTGCAGGTTATGTTGGTTATGATGATGGAGGAGTTCTAACTGAAGCCGTGCGAAGAAGGCCTTATAGTGTTATTCTTTTTGATGAGATTGAAAAAGCTCATCATGACTTTTCAGATATCCTCCTACAAATACTGGATGATGGTAGACTGACTGATAATAAAGGAAGAACGGTTAATTTTAAAAATACTATCATTTTAATGACGACGAATTCAAAGAATCCAGAATTGGATTTTAAGCCAGAAGTCTTAGGACGTTTAGATGGGGTTTTAACTTACAACTCTTTAGATAAATCCGTGATGAGTGATCTTGTTCAAAAACAAATTTCTTTGCTTGAAAAAAGAGTTAAGGGGCAAAAATTTGAATTACAATTTACGGATAAAGCTATTCAACATCTTGCAGATGTAGGCTACGACGAAACCTATGGAGCAAGACCACTTGCAAGTGTGTTTAACCGACTTGTTATTAGACCGATATCTAAGATGGTTCTTGCTGGTAAACTTGAAGATAAAAAAGTTACAGTGGACTTTGATGGTGAAAAACTAGAAGCAACTGTAAATTAAAGAGATTTAATTATTTCTTCTAAATCAATTAATGGGCCACAATGGGTAGAGTCTTTATAGTCTCTACTCATAATATTAATACCGAAAGTTACTGTAAGACTATTAATCTTTTCGAAGCTGAGATACTTTGAACTTTGATTGTTGTTTTTAGTGATGACTTCAATAAAGGCATCTAACTCATTTTTACTTAAATTTTCGATATTATGCCGAACAAAAATCTGGCTCTCCATTTGAGAGTTTGTTTCCAGATAAACTTGTTTGTCTTTTTTTCTCATTTGAGTTGGTTTAAGTTTTTCAAGGTTTCCAGTACTAGTTAAAGGGTCACATTGATAATCATTCATTGTCTGTTGTTCTCTTTGAATGATTATTGCTTTTTCACATGAGTATTTTGATTCCTCTATATCGTTTAGAACAACTTTTTTTATATTTTTTTCCAGGAGCTTTGATTTAAGGCGTTCATATTTTTGGTTTTCATAAAGCTGTTGTCCTATAGAGTCGATTTGCTTGGCAGTACATTCAGAGATATTTTCAATTTGAGTTTTTATCCCTATTGTTTGCAGCATTTGCTTAAGGTCATTAGGAGAGCGTTCACAGCTCATTAAGATTACACTAAAAAAAATTAGAGACATATTTTTTATCATTTTGACTACCTTTTTCTAAATTGTAGCCTTTCTTAATATACAAATGAAGAGAGTCTGTAGAATCTTTGTATTCTTGAAAAAAGTGTCAATTTATTAGACAATAATAACCTTGACCCATTTAGCATTAAAAAAACAACCGTTTAAATCTCTTCAAAGCAATAATTGAGTTCATTTTGAATTTTTTCTTTTTCCTTTAAGGAGAACTGATTATTGTCTAAGGAAATAATATTTAGTCTTTTTAGTTTTTTTATCCAGGATGTTGGGATGGTTTGAAGTTGATTGTGATCTAAATAAAGCTTTTCTAATGACGTCAGGTTAAGAAGTTGTTTGGGAAATTCTTTTAATTCATTATTATTCAAATTCAGTAGCTTAAGGCTTTCTAGGTGCTCTAAATTTAGAGGAAGATTTTGGAGCTGATTGTGACTTAAAATAAGCGACTTAAGATTTGAACTGAGACCAATTTCCATATCAACTGTACGAATGCGACAAGCATTGAGACTGAGAGTTTCTAACGTGGGAATGACTAATAATTCTCTTGGTAGTGAAGTTAACTTTTCACTCGATATATAGAGAGTTCTTAGTTTTTTTAACTGAGAAATTTGAGAGGGGATAGACGTTAGGGTTGATGATTGTATATAAAGACTTTCTAAGTTTTTAAGTGTAAATAACTCACTAGGGAGATTTTCTTGTTTGGTATTTAACTTTAAAGTTCTTACTAAGTCCGGAGTTTTTAGTGCTTTATTTAAACTTTTAAATGAACTCATATCTATCCAATTTTTTCAGTAATACCTAAAAAATGTAAAATACTGGTCATAGGGCCGTGACTCATGTGTTGTTGAGCATTTTGTTTAACGATGTCTTTGGCATGGAAGGCGATTCCAAGTCCAGCTTTTGCTAGCATAGGCAAGTCATTTGCTCCATCTCCAATGGCAACAACTTGTTCTAATTTTATATTTTCTTGTTGAGCAAGGAGCTCTAAGAACATGGCCTTTTTTTCTGCATTAACTATGGGGCCAGCAACTTTTCCAGTTAAGATATTTTTAGATATTTCTAAATCATTTGCAAAGGCATAATCAATATTTAGTTTTTCTTTAAAAGCATTGGCAAAATAACTAAATCCGCCAGAAATAATGGCCGTTTTATAACCTAGCTTTTTAACTGTCATTATAAATTCTTCAACGCCATCTGTAAGTGGTATTTCATCTAGAATATTTTTGAGTTTCGCTTCAGGCATACCTTTTAATAAGGCCACGCGTTTTACTAAAGACTCATCAAAGTCAATTACTCCGTTCATTGCAGCTTCAGTTATTTTGTGAACTTGCTCACCTACGCCGTAGACTTTGGCCATTTCGACAATAACCTCTTTTTGGATGAGAGTTGAGTCCATATCAAATACGATAAGTCTTTTATTGCGTCTCCAGACATTATCTTTAAGCATTGCCATATCTGTAGAGTGTTTATTTGAGATATTAATTAATTGAGGTTTAACTTTTTCCCATTTAACTTCAAGTGAGTGAGCGACTGTTTGTATCTCAAGAGAAGTAAAATCAGAGCTAGAAACATTATCTATTCTTTGAATATTAATATCATTCTTGGCCAAAATACTTGAAATATCATGAAGAAATTCACTTGTAATACCAGCTTGGGCGACACAACTTAGGATATATTTTTCACCAGCATAGTGGACTTCGTGTCGATTGATAATAGTTTTAAATTCAAGTTTCATTTCTAATTGTTGAGCTTTTTGAGAAAGCTTGTTTTTGAGATTTTTTTCCTCGTTTAGATCAGTAATTTCAAATAAAAAACTAAGAGAAAGTAATCCATGGGTGATTGATTGCCCAATATCAATTAATTTAATATAAGGAAGCATTAGACATTCACTAAATTCAGAGGTAATTCCTGGATGGTCGGCACCACTGATCGTGACTAATATTGATTTAGTTTTCACGAGACATTTCCTTATGTTCTTTTCTTTTAAGCTTAAGTTTTGCAATCATATTTATAGTATAATGAATTGCAGACCATAATGATAAAATACAAGCAAGATAAATAAATAATGTTCCCAAAAGTGGTAAAGGGATACCTAGCCAAGGTTGATTAACCATAAGAAGGGGAATTCCAATCATTTGTGTAGCTGTTTTCCATTTTCCAATATTGTTGACAGCAACAACTAAACCCTCGTTGGTGGCCAAAAGTCTTAATGAGGTCATGTACATTTCTCTTAAAACTAAAACGATCACGACAACAGCAGGCACTCTTCCTAGAGACTGGAGCATAATAAGACAAGAGACAGTTAAGAACTTATCAGCAATAGGATCTAAAAAAGAACCAAAGACAGTAACGATATTGCGTTTTCTTGCAATATATCCATCAAAAAAGTCAGTAATGGAAGCCAAGGCAAATATCCATCCAGCAGCCCAGCTAAGAGTCGCATGATAATTAGACAAAAATTTTACTTGAGAGCTTCCTAGGGTCAATAACAATAAAACAACTGGAATAAGAAGAATACGGAAAATAGTTAATCTGTTTGGTAGGTTATTTATCTGTAAGTCGTCTATGGATGCTTTTTGAGACATGCAAAAACTTTATCATAAATATCATTATTTGCACGCATAATTTATCGTCAGTATGTGTCAAAAATAAATTGCCTGCTTAGATGTTCCCTTTATTTTTGACTATAATGGGAGTATTAACAAAAGGAAAAATATGAGTCCACATTTAAGTTTAGTTCAAAGTGATTTTAAAAAATTGGAAAAGCGAACCCTTCCCAGATTTCCTTTTTGTTTTCTTATTTTTAAATGCTCTCAAAATGAAAACCATGTCTTTGAAGTAAAGGATATTTCTTTTTCTGGGATGCAATTGGCCTTGAAGTCTGGTGAGCATAACATCAAGCAAAATGAGTCCATCACAGGGAATATTCATTGGCAAGGTAAGGAACTTGAAGTTCGAGGACACGTTAAATGGAGCACACCAAGTCGTTTAGGAGTTGAGTTTTCATCTCAAAAAGAAATGAGAGATTCGGTTGCTAGGTTTTTGGCCATAGAAGAAATTGCTAAGATCATGAAACCTGTCCATGAGCTTGACTATGGAGTGGATATACCAACCCGTTTAAAGTATTGGTTAAGAGCTGATGGCCCTGTTGAGCTTTTTATTTGGCAACATAATGATAATGAGTTTTCTCAGTTTCAAATTTTAATGATGGAGCATTTTGTTGAGTGGGAAGATGGAAAAGGCTTAAAAACAGCTAGAGTCGTTTCCAAGCGAGATGTGGACACTCCACTGATCAATGAAGACGAAATTGTTTTTAAAATAGATGAAGCAATAGATGATCAAAAAATTAAGCGAGCTGCACAGTTAATTAAAAATATACCCGTTACCTATGTTGATCCAGATATTATCAGTTTTATTCAAATGAAGCTTGGACAGTAGATCAGTTTTTATTGATGTTCTTACCCTAACAAGTTAGAATGAATTTATTTAAAGAAAGGATAGAATTGTGAATCGAAATTTAGCATTAGAATTTGTTAGAGTTACTGAAATGGCAGCAATCGCTTCGGCCAGATTAATGGGAAGAGGTGATGAAAAGGCTGCAGATAAGGCAGCGGTAGATGCTATGCGCTCTATGTTGGACTCAGTTGAGTGTGATGCAACAGTTGTTATTGGGGAAGGGGAAAGAGATGAAGCTCCAATGCTTTTTATCGGCGAAAAAGTTGGAACAGGCACTGGAACAAAATTGGAAATAGCAGTCGATCCTTTAGAAGGAACGACTATATGTGCTCGAGGTGGCTATAATTCTATATCAGTCATGGCCATAGGAGAAAAAGGCAATCTTATGCATGCTCCTGATACTTATATGGACAAAATTGCAGTTGGTCCTGAAGCTAAAGGAGTTATTGATATAAGGAAGTCGGCAACAGAGAATTTAAAAAGAATTGCTGAAGCTAAAAAATGCCGCCTGCAAGATTTAACTGCAATTGTTTTAGACAGACCTCGGCATCATGACCTGATTAATGAGTTGCGCCAAACGGGTTGCCGAATTCATTTGATTGGAGATGGAGATGTGTCAGCAGCAATCGCGACTGCACTGCCAGACTCTGGAATTGATGTCTTATTTGGGATAGGTGCAGCGCCAGAGGGAGTTATTTCAGCAGCAGCTTTAAGATGTTTGGGAGGAGATTTTCAAGGAGTCTTGAAGCCGCGAAATGATGACGAAATTGCCCGGGCCAAAAAAATGGGAATTGATGATATCAATAAGGTCTTTTCTATGGAGGAGCTTGCAAGTGGTAATGTTATGTTTGTTGCAACAGGCGTTACAGACGGTTCGCTTTTAGAGGGGGTCAAATTTAAATCATGGGGAGCGACGACTCATTCATTAGTTATGAGAAGTCAGTCTGGAACTATTAGAAAAATTGAAGCTGAACATCACTTTGATAAAAAACCAAGATATTAAAAGAGGAAAATTATGGCCAGTGCAGAAAGAACAGAAATCATGGAAGCATCACTAGAGAATATNAATTAAGTGTTTTAAAGGATTATGAGGCTTATTCTGAGTTTATGGATGGTGTTTCTAAGGTTACAGTTATAAATCGCGATGGGAATAAAGTAAAAGCAAAGTATGACTTGAATGTGATCAAGAAGTTTTCTTATACATTGAATTTAGAAGAGTCAGAAACAGGGATATCATGGTCATTTGATGAAGGCGATATTTTTAGTGTCAATAGTGGTTCATGGTCATTAAAGGATTTAGGTGATGGAACAACAGAGGTCACTTATAAAGTTGAAGTTGAAATCAAAGTAAAAATGATGGGTACAGGAATGATAACGAAAAAATTAGTGAATACTTCTTTGCCATCTATGATGAAGTCTGTTGAAAAAAGAGCTCAGAAGTTATAGGAGACTGATGATGTCTGAAGAAAAAAAAGATGAAAAAGATCCAAAGAATTTAAGTGATATTTTTAAAAAGGTTATGAATACTGGCATTAATGCTGCTTTTATGACTGAAGATACAGTTAAAAATATTATACAGGATCTTCCTATTCCTAAGGAAATTGTTAATGGGCTTTTGCAAAATGCAAGGAATTCAAAAGATGAATTTATTAAGTCGGTGAAAACAGAGTTACGAGAAAGGCTTAATAAAATTGATGTGTCAAAAGAAGTTGACCGAATAATAGAAAACTATGATTTTGAAATAAATGCTAAAATAAAACTCACACCTAAAGAAAAAAAACCGAAAAAAAACTCTACTAAAAAATGAATTTTATTCATCGACAACTAGATTTAGTCCATCAAAAAATTCACAAACCTGCTCATCTACTTGTGGTCTCGAAAACCCGAACAGTTGAAGAAATTAAAGTGGCTTATGATTATGGACAAAGAGACTTTGGTGAAAATAGAGTGCAGGAACTCTATGAAAAGTCGTTATCATTAGCTGACCTTGCTATAAACTGGCACTTTATAGGAACATTGCAGACGAACAAAGTAAATAAGTTACTAGCGGTAAAGCATTTATGTTCTATTCACTCCATTGATAGTCTTAACTTATTAGAGAAGATTTTAAAGAAGAAACCTGAAAGAAAAATTGGACTTTTTTTACAAATAAATACTTCAATGGAAAAAGAGAAGTCTGGTTTTGCCCCAGCCTCTCCAGAGCTTGAGCAAGCAGTGAAACTGATTCTTAATTCCCAGGGACCGTTTTATTTTCAAGGTTTAATGACTATTGGTAAAATAAGAACCGATCAATTTGAACGTGATGCTCATGAGTGCTTTGGGCAACTTGAAGAATTAAAAAAGAAACTTGATTTGGATCATTCTTTAAATCTAGAACTCTCAATGGGGATGAGTCAAGACTTTGAAATTGCTCAGGAATATGGAGCTAATTGGTTAAGAATAGGCTCTTTTATATTTGGTCCAAGGGGCTGAAAAAATTACAGACTTCTTGGAAATAATTGTCTAAAAACTCTTTAAACTTTAGTTATCTAAGTGAATGAATAGTTTATGGAGTAAATATGAGTGATTCTTCAAGAAAAGTTCCAGAGTTAAGCCTTCTGAGTTATGTAGAAGGAAGTCAACAAGATCAGGCAAAGTTTGTTTCAGACCTTTTTAATGGCATAAAAGATTACGGATTTATTATCTTAACTGATCATACTGTTCAAGATGATGTTATTCAAAAAGGTTATAAAGCAGTTGAGGACTTCTTTTCACTTCCAGATGAAAAGAAAAAAGAATATATATGCAAAGAGGGTGGTGGCCAAAGAGGTTATACTCCTTTTGGGACAGAGCACGCAAAAGATAATCCTCATATGGACTTAAAAGAGTTTTGGCATGTCGGAAGAGAAGTTTCAGATGATCATCCTTTTAATAAATATTATCCTAAAAACGTTTGGCCACAAGAAATTGCTGGTTTTAAAACAAATTTAGAAAATTTATATAATGAATTAGATAAAACTTCGCATATTTTACTTGAAGCACTTGGAAAGGCCTTAGATGTTGAAAATGATTATTTTGCAAAAATGATTGATACAGGAAACTCTATTTTACGGGCCATTCATTATCCTCCTGTGGGAGAGGCTCCGCCTGTTGGTTCGGTAAGGGCCGCAGCTCATGGAGATATCAATTTAATTACTATTTTAATGGGGGCCACAGCATCTGGTTTACAGCTCTTAGATCGTGATGGGACTTGGTTAGATGTAGAGACAAAGCCGGGGCAACTCGTTGTTGATTCCGGGGATATGATGTCAAGAATTACTAATGATGTTATTCCGGCCACTATTCATAGAGTTATCAATCCTGAAGACTCTGGTTCTGCCAGATATTCTATGCCTTTCTTTGTTCATCCTCATCCGGAGGCAATGCTTAGATGTATACCAAGTTGTGAGGGGACAGGGGCAAAATACCCACCCATAACAGCTCATGACTGCCTTATGGAGAGATTAAAAGATATTGGTCTTATGTAAGAAGAGGTTCCAGCAGACTTGTGGTTTAGCTAAGCGTCACCTTAGTGATGCGTAGCTAAACCACAAGTCTGCTGGAACCTTTTAAAGGTGGCTTCGAAGGACGAAGCCTATTTTTGCATTAGTAAGGTTTGTGGTTTGATCAAAGTTTGAAGCATCAGACTCTTCTAGGCGTAGTGATTCAAATGCAGCATTAATTTCAAAATCATATTTTCTGTTTTCAGTTGGAATAAGGAGTGAAATTTTAGTTGAAGGAAGAACGAGAGCTGTACCAAAAGAAGTTTGACTCGGATTTTCTGTTCTTGATTGGCCAAAGCCTATTCCTAGGGATAAACCAACCTGAGCATAATAAAAATCTTCCATCGGCTCAAAATAATAGCGTCCTTCTAAAAGTCCTAGAAAACGATAATTAATGATACTGGTTTCAGGGAGATTGATAACATCCTTAGCATATCTGAGTCCGTAGGCGAGTGAATAATTGTGAGTAAATTCTTTTCGATATAGGCCTTCGAATTGAAATCCACCTCTTTCTACATTTTGTGCATCTGCTGTTGTTACCGATTCTGATAGACTTCTTGTTAAAGATACTCCTGCTTCAATAGAGTTTCTGGGGCTAAAGACATATCTTTTAACATATCTCCTTTTAATCTTTTCAGGGGTAAGTGTCCATAGATATTCTCTTGCATCATAGCGTGTGACAATGTCACCTCTTTGGAAAGGAACATCTGTAAAATGATTTTTAATTTCCCATTGAACAAACTCTTCTGTCACTTCGATAGCCTTGGCCAATAGGGAAACATTATCCGATGTAAAAGTATAATCTTGTCCGACAAAAATTTCATTTGTTGATTTTTTGGTGGCCAATTTATTTCGAGTGATAAAAGTTTGTTTTTCTTTTGAAAGGGCCTGAATAACTACTAGTTCGTATCCGTAAACAGAAGATAAGAAAAAAAAGCTGATGAAAAAAAAGCAAATAAATCTCATCTGTTTATTTTAGCACAAAATTTCTCAGATAAAGAAATAGGTAAAAAATCTTAATAGCTGACTTTTAAACTAGGGTGCTACGTAAGGAGTAATATAGCCTGTTCCAGAGTTTGTTTCATCAGCAGTAAGCTGTATTTCAGACACATTGATTAAGCCGAGAATAGGCTTCGCATCATTTGTAATACTTCCGCCTCCGTCATCGACATGAAGGCCATAAGAGAGAATATCTTGGGTATTCTCACCAGTAGTAGCGCCATCAGTTCCAATTGTGACATTTTTAACAACATCACTTAGGCTGACTTTGAGGTTAAAGACTGTATCTGTTGCACTTGTATATAGTTGCATACATTTATCTATATTTTGAGCATCTGCTGAGTCATAACTACAATCTATCTTTGGCGTCACACCTCCTGAAACATTTAACAGGTAGGCTTCATAAAGAGTGTTCGCATCAGAGTCGGCTACGATTCCAATGAGAAGTTGTTGCTCTTTAGGGCCAGCGGAAATGTCATAATTATTGAGGTTTTGTAAGAGATTAAATCCAACATCTAAATCAGAGAAAACAACTGCGCTTGCAACATCGTAGTCACCTGCTGCAGAGTCAATTCTAGCATAGGCGAGTCTATTATTAATATTTGTTCCAGTTATAAAAGCAGAAGGTTCAAAATCAGTATCTTCTTTACTTACAGCAACTTTTAAATCAGTAATATTTGGACTTCCAAAAAAATCAGTATTGACATCAATAATAGAGTTTGAAGCGTTGACTTCATATACGGCAATATCACCTGTTGTGTATTCACGAGTCGCTAAAATCATAACGTCATTTGCGTCAAGGTCATTTGCAAGATCTTGAGAGGGGACAGTTGCAGCTAAAGTGAAAGTTTGCATATTTGAATCTGCAATTCTGAAATTTAAATCGCCGTATAAAAGAGAAATTTTATTTTTATTTCCCCCTGTGAGGTCGTGATTGATAAAAGGCAATTGCCATTTTCCATTAGTTTGATTCACCATAATACTTCCGATTTTAGTCGCTCCAATATCAGATTGAAGATAATCGTTAGCCGCAATTCCTTCTAGGGTGACAACTGCACCGGAACTTGTCGCGGTAAATCCTTGTAGTTCATAAGCGGTGGAGCTATTAATTGCGGCTGCAAAGTTTGCAGCAGTAGCACTTGGGGTGGTACAACTAGAAGTCGGGTTACAGAAGTTTGTTCCAGCAATGAGGTCAGTTGAGCCTCCATGTAATCCTGAAAAATTAACTGACATCGCCACATTATCAGCACTATCAGTAAAAGTTATCTCTGCTAAACCATCGGCGTTAATGACCTCTGTGCTAATTCCAGCACTTGCGATCATTATATTGTCTGTGAGGTCGTCATAGCCAGGATCCCATCCAAATTTACCATCATGAATAAAACCTGTTTTCCCACCACTAATATCAATCCTTCTAATATGGGCCATATCCACCCCACCAATAGGGGCCATATAGGCTAAATAAAGGGCACCATTTACAGTGTCTCCAGCAAGAGATAAATCAGTGACATCATTTATAGAAAAATTAACATCTGTTGAGGCATCAAAAGAAATTGAAGCTAGTTCTTCAGCTGTTTGATCTGTTGATCCTGCTTTTGTTCCATTTGAAGAAGTAACTATTTTCTCAATAATAATTTCACGATTAATATTGACGTAGGCCATGTATTTAACAACAGGGTCAACACTTGTTGGATCTACCCATACAGCAATCTCTCCATAAGAAACATTGGTGAAATTATTATCGCCATAGCTTTTTCCTTGCACCATATTTGAGAAAACTGTAACATCCCATGCATTGACGGGAGCTCCAGTTGTCGTATCTAAGGTTGTGGTCTTACAATCATCATTTGTTGCATTAAGAGCTGTTTTTGCTGCTCCAAGATTATCAACACCGTCATCACCTAAGCAGAGTTTTAATTTAACCGCTGTTCCTGACTGATTTGAAAAATCAATTTCTTGTCCAGGAGACCAAATAAGGTTTTTTTCAGTGGCTCCATCAAGAGCAACCCAAGTCGTTCCTGCATCTGTAGAATACATCCATTGATAAAGAACGTTATCACCATCGGCGGTTGAGGCATCAGTGATTGTTCCCGGATCAATCGTTAGTGGGAAACCTGTAAAGGCGATTAAGCTTGAAGGCACCGTTGGGTTAAAATTAGCGGCATTAAATATTGGATCAGGGTTATTATTATTGATATTTAACGTTACAATTGTTTGGTCATTTGCTAAGTCTTCATCGGTAACTGTAATTCGATAGGTGACATTTCCTTGTGCAGCACCTGTCACTTCATCTTCACCAATCTGATGATTAATACTGGTAAATTTGGGATTTGTGGCATTGGTACTGGTTGTCACTGTTGAAGCAAGTTCTGGAACGATAACTCCAGAGCAGGCCATATCGGTACATCTTTCAAGTTTAATCGTATGGCTATCTCTTTCAGCATCATCAACACCAACATGAAATTGAATGATGTCACCTTCAGTTGCAGCTCCTGCAGCGTCATCAAGGTCGAGTGCGACAGCGGGTGATGCTTGTGTTGAAACATAAGAGTAGTCAGGATTAGCTATTTTATCAGCATTATCACTAGCAAACTGATTAACAGCGGTTCCGCTATTATAATCATTAACTTTACTTACGAGCCAAGTTACTGTGTTTGAGTCCTTAGCCGACGCAATATAAGGACTATCTTCATCCGTTACTTTTGCTGTTATAGAATAAGTAAGTCCGGTCACATCAATCGGTCCATTAGAATCATAAGGATTTAGGCTAAGAGTACAAATATATCTTGAAGCATTAGCTGTTTCAGAAAAATCGTGATAACAGTCTGAGCTTGAAACTTCAGCTGTTCCATCGAGAAGGTCTCCCTCGACATAAAATTGTACTCTAAATTTTGCAAAATCAGTGACGAAATCGTTTGGATCATAATCATCATCTGTTACTGTGACGGCAACTTGAAATGGGGTAGAGTGAGTGACCTCACATGATGAATATGTTGTCGTCGTTTCACTTCCGCATGAGATTGCACTAAGGGCACCAGTATTAATCTGATCAATTTCAATAATAGGAGGTGTGTTTTTTTGTCTTACTCGAACAGTCCATGTAGAAGATTTAAGTTGAGTGTATCCATTATACTTTGCCTGGTTTGTTGTTCCAGAATATTTATCGTAAACAACAGCAGTAATTGTATGTGATTCGGCGACAATACTTGCAGGTATTGAATATTTGTAATTATTAAAATCTTGAAGACAATAAGATGTGTTGGCTGCAATCATTTGCTTATTTGTTGCAGCTGGAATATTTGTTCCATCAATAAGAAAGTCAACAAAGACACCATCTCCATCAACTCCTGATACATCATCAACTTGAACACAAAAATCAACGGCATCTAAGGTTAAGTCTCCATCAACATCATAAAGAAAACCACCTGAGCTGATTGTCGTATCAGATATTCCTGTGATGATCGATGCTGTCGAAGGTGTTGTTGTTGAAAGAGTTCCAGAGGTTCCTAAAGTAACATTAGCAAAGTTTGGTATATTATTTGTTATAATCCAAGTTGCTGTCGTATAAATAGATCCTGTACCATCTTCTTTTAAGAGGAGTTGAACGGTATAAACGTTTGCTCCTGTGTAATAAGAACTTGAGCTCGTTGGATTAAAGTTAAAGTTCAATGTTTGAAAAGAAGAAGAAAAAGTTCCATTTTCTCCTGCAACAGGACTTCCATTAACATGCCATTCATAGTTAATATTACCGATTGTATCTGGGTTGTTTACGGTTGTGCTAATGGTTGTTGGAGCACTTGTTGTTGTCGTTGAAAAAGGACTTGCAGTTATCATGTTTATAATAGGAACTTGTTGAGTGATAATATTAACAGTCCAACTTCTGGAGTCTAAAACTTTCGAGCCATCGTAGTCACGTAATTGAACTTCTAAAATATAATTACCAGCAGAAAAAGCGGTGTGGTTAAAAGTTAAATTTATCCCTGTTCCTAGAAGAGATGTATTGCCATTGGTATCTGTTAAAATCCACTTTATTTGAAAGCCTGAATTATAAGGATCAGAAACGGTCACTGTATGAGTTTTTGAAGGGTCTGAGGTTGAAATCGTATAAGAACTTGAAGGAGTGATATTTTTAATGACAACAGCAGAACCATCTACAGCTGCAGTTGAAACACATTTTCTTTTATTAGCATCATACGCTTCATTTCCGTCACATTGAGTGGTTTTCTCTTGTGGTAGACACGAAGCAAGTAGCAAAACAAAAAATACATAAATAATATTCATTCTTTTCACATTCAATCCTAATTCCCTGTACCCCATATCGGACTTTAAAATAAGAAACTTAAAAGATTCTTATTTCTTGTACTTATTATCTCATGTAACAATGTTTTGTACGAAAAATCATATATTTACGTTGTGAGCTTAGGGGAAAATGGCAAGGATTGTGGTCATTTATTGGTTCCAGCAGACTTATGGTTTAGCACCGCAAAACCATAAGTCTGCTGGAACCATTAGAAGCTTCCGATGATACCACAGCTTGAGTTTTGGTAACTGGTTATTGTTGCGCCTGAAGAAGTTGTAAGCACACCAGCATCAGTATCTATTTGGCAATGAAAAATGAGTAACTCTGTTCCTGCCTCAATGACCTCAATATCGTTGTTGTGACCAGCTGAAAATGAATAGTGTAATGCTGTTGGAAATTTTGTTACAACTGATGGTCTAAATAAATTAGAGATGTTTCCAGTATTATAATAAACAGACAAACCTGAAAGGATTGAGTCATCAGTAGAGTCATTATCGATATCACCTGTGAGATCATTTGCAACAATATCTAAGAGACCATCTTTATTAGCATCTGCAATATCAAAGTTAGTATGAACAGAATTTGTATTTAATGTAAGTAAATCAATGGCCTGATAAAGTCCTGTAAAGGTATTATTTTGATTCTCATAAACATAGATTGTCCTATTTGTCCCATCGTTGGCCAAAACGACAAGCTCATCTAAGGTGTCTCCAGTGATATCAGCAAATTTTATATCGATAATATTTCCACTATTTGGCACCTCTAGCCTAGGAGAGCAAGTATCTTGAAAACTTGCGCCATCGCTTGGGAGAACACATATTTTAGTTTTATTACTGTCGGTTGCATCTAGGTAGCCAATAACTGCATCCATAGAGCCATCACCATTAGTATCGTTTGATCTTACAAGTTGAATTGCCCCAGCTGCGCCAAGATCAATACCACCATTTGTATCGCTTTGAATTGCAACACTGGCCGTAGTTGATGCCGCAATTGTGTTCATGTCTCCACCTGTAATATCAAATTGATCAATAGTAACACTTGCTCCTGTATCGAGTACAACTCCAAAGCTACTTGAAATTCCATCTGACATAGGAACGATACCTCTGACGTATCCAGCAGTTGCTAGTGCAGTGCTGGAAGTTTCTGTGTCAGTTGCACTTACTGCCACAACATTTGTATTACTATTGTTGACATAAAGTACACCAGCTTTACTCGCATCGTATTGAAGGGGAGCAAACGCCACTGCGTTTAGTGTTGAGAGAACAGGTAAAGCAGCAATTGTTCCTTGTAATAAGCCTAGTTGGCTTGGGCTTTGAAGGTAAATACTTGTTGAAACTGTTCCCGCTGCACAAGGACCATCACTTGTACCATCTCCATTCTTGTCGTCGCATTCGGTATTTCGAATAATAATATCTTCGTATCCATCAAGATTAATATCATAAGTTGATGACTCAAGCAGATGAGTGGCCACACCAGCATGATTTTCTATGTGATTGGATTGGACAGAAATATTTTCAGTTTGAGTTAAATTTAAACCTGAATTTGATTCACTTGATTCGAGAATAAATGATCTTTTGCCTAAAATATTTTGGCCAAGATTTTGAATAGCACCAGTTGTCGCATTAAAGCTAAAGGGAGTAGGTAAGTCTGAAAGTTCAGACAAGGAATAATCACCCACATGACACCGATTTGTTACATCTGGAGCGTAACTCGTTCCACTTGTTGCACCATTAAGTACAAGATTGAGATCATTAGGAAATTCACTGTCAGGAAGAAAGTCAAAATTGGGTCCATCGTAAAAATGTACTGTGAGTGGAGTTGATTCTCCGGCAACACTTCCCGAATTTTGGGCAAGAATTTCAAAGCTAATAGAATCTCCAGTTGAACCATCTCCTCCAGTATCATCATTAAAACATTGATTTCCGTTAAAAGTGAAACTACAAGTATCATCATCGAAAGTAAAATTACCGGCATCGATATCATAAGCTTCTTCTGGTGAACCTTGAATCGTAGGAGTACAAAATGAGCCAGGTACTCCACCAGATGTTTGAGCAATATTTCCTCCATCGTTGTCAGCTGTTACGACTTGCGCATCACCAGTTTGAGTTCCTTGGACGACAACGATATTTGTTTTGTTGTTATAACTTATTTGAGGGGGAAGCTCTAAAATTTTAAAATTGAAATTTGCAGATGCAGTTCCTATTGCATTAATTCCATCTATCTGTATCGGTCTAAATGGAGGATTTAATTCTAAAGGATCAGTTGCCGTTGCAGTGCCTGTAATGTCTCCTGATGTTGCATTTAAATTGAGGCCAAAGGCTCCTGCAAGGTCAGTTGTACCATTTTCAACATAAGTTGTAATAAAGCCAGCGGCATAATTATTATCATAATCACTGTAGTGAATAATATCAGAGTTTGTAATCACGTCACCTTCATTAAAGGTCATATTAGTTGCTCCACTAGCATCTTCATAAACTAAATTTGCTGGAGCAGAGTTGGTAATTGAGATATCAACACTTGTTGTTAAGGTTCCCTTGAGATTTGTCACAGTGATATCAAAAGTTTTTGGACCAGCATATCCAACCAGAGGTGTTCCAAAAATCTGTCCATTTTGAGGATTAAGACTTAGTCCTGATGGTAAGTCGGGAGAGACACTAAAAGTACCTTGAGAGCCAGCATAGTCGGGACTTTCAATTTGATTATTGTATATTGTAAAATTTAGAGTATTTGTTCCTGAACCATAACTAAGGGAAATAGGGGCAATAAGGGTATTAGTACTAATGGCCAGAGTTTCTTTAAAACTTCCAGCAGAGTTTGTACCCGTAATAGTGTAGTATTTTATAGGCTTAATTTCATTAGGTACACCAGTTATTTCTCCTGTTAAAGGATTAAGAGTTAAACCATTGGGAAGTTGAGGGCTAACCGTATAACTTGTAGGAACACCTCCTGCTGTAATATTTGGCTGAATGGCCAAAGGCACATTGGAGCCATCTTGGAGTTCAAAAACTTTTGTAGTTGCATTATAAAAAGGAGATGTTGAAGGAGTGTACCCAAGCATTGTCGGTGGCAATGTCGTTACCGTTATATCTATCGTTTGAACTGATCTAATTACTGAAGTTGATGTTTCATCTAGATTGTAACCCGTAATGGTGAAACTTGTTGTGGTTATAGGAGATGTTGGTGTTCCTGAAATTTCTCCGGTTAAAGCGTTAAAGCTCATTCCTGGAATTGTGGTAACGATATTGGGAGTAATACTAAATAGTGTAGGCATTCCTCCTGCTTTACTAGGGGTAATGCTGAAAGCTTGGTCTTCATAAAGTTGATAATGGTCAATATAACCCATATTAGTAGGATCTTCAGGATAGTTTTCAACTAAGTTCAAATTTATCGTGGCGTTGGTACTAGAAGCTGTTCCTGCGTGAGTTGCTGTTATAAGAATGGGATAAACTCCGATAGGCGTGGTGTTTGGTATTGTTCCTGTTATGAGACCGGTAGTTGAGTTAAGATTTATTCCTGCTGGACAACCTGTACAACTGTAAGTGACAGGAGTTCCTCCTGTATAACTTTGTACTGATAAGGGAGCGATAGGAACATCTTGTTGTACTTCGTAAGCTGTGACGGGGTAACTTAGGCCAGTCGCTGGATTATTTACAGTTATGGTAATGACTGCAGATGTTGAGCCAGCAGAGTTGTAAGCCGTCACGGTAAAAGTATTAATCCCATGAGTTTCTGTAGGTGTTCCCGTGATACTCCCATCCGAATTAAGTGTTAAACCACTTGGAAGTTTAGGATTTATGGTATAACTGGTGCTATAAGGCGAAGTCGAAAGGCTTGGTACCATTCCCGTAAAAGCATCACCAACATTTAAGACTTGTGCATCGTTAGTGTAGGACAGAGCCGCAGGGGCAATATCATTTATATTGATATAAATAGTGGTCGAGGCTGATCCAGAAGAGTTTGATGCAGTAACTGTATAAAGACCAGCTGTTGGTGTTGTTGGTGTTCCAAAAATTTCACCCGTTGTTGAATTGATATTAAGTCCTGCGGGTAAGCTCGGACTAATATTAAAGCTTGTTACAGATCCGCCTGTTGTTGTCGCAGTAAAATTATTTGCTACATCTTTAGTAAAGTTCAATGTTGGAGTGAGGTAATTAATCGTTTTAGGAGGTTCAGCTATAACGCTTAAGGTGACGTAAGCAAATTGAGACCTAGTTATACCATCGGCTTCAACTAAAAAAGTTGTTTCAGGAAAAACGACAGTCGGAACACCTGCAATCTCTCCTGTGATCGTGTTAATCTTTAATCCAGAGGGAAGATCAGGATAAACTTTATAAAAATATGTATCATCTTTAAAAGTTTTGTTTGGAACGAGATTTGAAGCCGTTGTATTTTGAATAAACTCAACATTCTTTGCACTATAGGTAAATGTTTCAGTTCGAATTCTAGACTCTGTAATTGAACTTTTTTCAATGGAAGTCTGCTCTGTGGGATTACAACCCCAAAGCATAAGACCTGTTATTAAAATAATGAGATTTCTAATAATATTCATCACTTTTCCATTTCGGATATATTTATCTTATTGTTTAATCTATTTTAAAGCTAAACTGATTAGTTCAGTTTAGGTTAATGATATATCAATGAGTTAAGCTATTATTAAGCAAGGCCATTGGAATTATTGCCTCAAAAGTTTGACGCTTTTTCTTTGGAGTATTAAAGTCTAACTTATTGTAATATCGGCACTGATTGTGGATATAGTGGGGAGATATTTTTATGTTAAAGTTTTTGGCCCAAAAAAATAATGAACAAACACAACAAAAATCACAGGCAAAAGTTATTGCTTTAATGAATCAAAAAGGCGGTGTTGGAAAAACGACTATGGCCTATAATGTTGCCCACGCTCTTAACTCAACTGGAAAAAAAGTTCTTTGTCTTGATATGGACCCACAGTTTAATTTTTCGATGCTTTTTGGCCAGGAACAATCAGACTCAAATATTCATCATCTTTTAATTAACTCTATTAGAGAATTAAAAAGCTTACATTCGCCGATACTCATTAGTGATGTTTTAGTAAAGTCTAAAACAGGAATTGACTTAATACCGGCAGGGCAAGAATTGTCTGGCTTTGAATTAAGTGTTGCCGGAATCAATGCTCCTCGACAACTAATTTTGAAAAAATTTTTAGAAAAAAATAATTTACTCGAACGTTATGATTATATTGTAATTGATGGACCTCCAACACTTGGTTTACTTGTCGTTAATATTTTGTGTGCTTGTCATGGAGTTCTTTTTCCTTTTATTCCGGATTCTTTTAGTGAACAAGGCTTAAAAAATATACGAAATGTTCTTTTAGATATTGAAGATATGGGAATAGTTGAAACGCCAAAAATATTAGGCTATATACCCAACCTCTATGAAGGAAGAAGGAAAAAAGCGAAAGAAGATTTTGAGCATATTCGAAACGAATTTAATGACGGAGAAGTCTTTTCTCCTTTTTTAAACAGAGCTCACTTTGCCAGATCAATGGCTTCAAAAAAGTCTGTCTTTGATTATGAAGCGCAGGACTTTAAAGATCTTCAATTACAATTTTTACAAGTCGTAAACAGCGTTCAAAATCAATTGGAAAATTAATTATGAAAAATAAAAATCAAAATCCGTTATATGTTGTAAAAAAGGATCATGTTGAGGCTGCTGATAATCTAATAGATTTACTTATCAAGAAATTTAATCTTGGTCCATTATTGGAAATTTTGCAAAGTATCATTGTTATGCTTATTGAGAATGTAAAAAACTATGCGGCTTTTTTAGTTTTAAAAGAGTTCATAGAGTTTATGCTCAATAAATTAGAACTTTTTCGAAAATATTCAATTGTATAAGTTTTCTCTATCATCAATTTGGTCGGTCAGTTCGTATAAATTACGACTTATCGGCTTCTCAGTTTGATTTTCTTTTTTTGGGGAGCGGCCATCCGATTGTTTATTTCATCAAAATATTTAGCTTCAAGATCTTCAATCGTTTTTTTACTCGTTTCTTGAGTAGGGTGTAAGCGCCTCTTATTAAGAGATTTTTTTAAGGCGACTGGTCCCTTTTGTTTGTAATCACTTAAAAACTCATTTTGAATTCTCTTGAGATCTTTTTGTAAACTTTGGGGATCAAAGGCAAAGGCTGAAGAGCTAAGAAAAACAGTTAAAATTAAAATTTTCATACAAAATATTTTATGCTAAATAGCAGCAAATGAAAAATATTGATTTACTCACAGAGTCATATCATTATGAACTCGACCCTAAATTTATTGCTGATAGGCCTACTAAACATCGGCATGATTCTAAATTAATGGTTTATTATGAACAGGATGATCGTATTGAGCATGTTTTGTTTAAAGATTTACCGCGATTTTTAGAACCTGAGCACCTTTTGGTACTTAATCAGTCAAAAGTCTTTCCTTGTCGTTTGTTAGGGCAAAAAGTCTCAGGAGGTAAGGCGGAGCTTTTTCTTTTGTCTTTGATAGCGAATAATGGAGTTTATCCCGCTATGATTAAAGCCAGTGGGAAAAAGAATATAGGAGATCGTCTTTTATTTGGTGACTTGGAAGCGACGATAACCCAGAGAAACTCTCAAGGTGAATTTTTTGTCTCTTTCAATAAATCTCATTCAGAGCTAACTGAGTTATTACATACACAAGCGCATATACCTATACCTCCTTATATTAGAAGCGGCCAAGCTGATAAAAAAGATATGACGGATTATCAAACAGTTTACGCTAAAGAGCTTGGTTCGGTTGCAGCTCCTACTGCTGGACTGCATTTTACTGAGAGTGTTTTTTCTGAATTAGAAAGTAAAGGTATTCAAAAAGCTTTTGTTACTCTTCATGTGGGGGCGGGTACTTTTAAGCCAGTTAAAAGTGATCATATTTTAGAACATACAATGCATGAAGAATGTTTTTATATCGATCCTAAAAATTTATCTTTGCTTAATGCAAATTCTAAACGAATTGCTGTTGGAACAACGAGTTTAAGGGTGTTAGAAAGTTGTGCATCTCAAGAAAGAATAATCTTTGAGAGTGGTGAAGGAATGAAAACCACTGATATTTTTCTTTATCCTGGTAAAAAAATAGAATCAATCTCAGGATTGATTACAAACTTTCATTTGCCTAAGTCTACTTTATTAATGCTAGTCAGCTCCTTGATTGGCAGAGAAAAAACGCTTGAGTTGTATGAGGTGGCCAAAAAAATGAATTATCGTTTTTTCTCATATGGTGATGCTATGTTAATTCTGAGGAAAAAATAATGAAAACATATCAATTAGAAGCTGTAAGCGGAAACGCTAGAGCCGCAACTATTGAAACAGAACATGGAGAAATTAAAACTCCTATTTTTATGCCTGTAGGAACAAGGGCTTCTGTAAAGTCTTTATGGCAAGAAGACTTAGAAGAACTTAATGCTCAAATTATTTTAGGCAATACTTATCATCTTTATTTGAGACCTGGGCACGAATTAATTGAAAAAATGGGAGGTTTACATAAGTGGATGACTTGGAAAAAACCTATCTTAACTGACTCTGGAGGATTTCAAGTTTTTTCCTTGAGTGATCTGAATAAAGTTTCTGAAGAGGGAGTTAAGTTTCAATCACATATTGATGGATCTTATCATATGCTTTCACCGGAAAAATCAATGGAAATTCAAAAGGCCCTAGGCTCTGATATAGTAATGATCTTTGATGAATGTCCTAAGCTTCCAGCTACAAAAGAACGTTTACGAGAGTCCATGGAGCTTACTCTTAGATGGGCCAAACGTTGCAAAGACTACGAGTTAAAGCCTCATCAATCCCTTTTTAGTATTATTCAAGGTGGATTGCATGAAGACTTAAGACAAGAGTGCATGGAAAGATTAATGGAGTTGGACTTTCCAGGTTATGCTTTAGGAGGTTTAAGTGTGGGAGAGAAAAATGAAGAGATGGTTTCATTTTTAAATTCTTTTACTCCTAAAATGCCAGAGAATAAACCACGATATCTTATGGGAGTTGGAAAACCTTTGGATATTTTAAATGGTATTAGGGCCGGCATTGATATGTTTGATTGTGTTCTTCCTACAAGAAATGCACGTAATGGCCAATTTTTAACGACTCATGGACCTTTAAATATTAAAAAACAGCGTTTTATTGCCGATTCTCTTCCTCCAGATATAGAATGTGACTGCAAAGTTTGTCGAAGATACTCTCGATCTTATATCCGACACCTATATAATGTGGGAGAGTACCTTGCCGGACAATTAGTTAGTTTTCATAATATTTATTTTTATTTAAAGTTAGTAGAGAAAGCTAGAGAAGCAATATTTAAAGATAAGTTTGACGAATATTATAAAGAATTTTATAAAAATTATACTTCACAAAGATGGAAATGAATTAAGGAGAAAATATGTTAGGAATTTTAGTCTCAAATGCTTATGCACAAGCAGCACCTGCTCAACCAAGTGCGTTGATGAATATGGTACCACTTGTTTTAGTGGTTCTTGTTTTTTACTTTTTGATGCTAAGACCTCAAAAAAAGAAAATGGAACAAGAACAAAAATATATTAGTGGGCTAAAACATGGGGATGAGGTTTACACCAAAGCTGGAATCTTAGGAAAAATTCATGGGATAACTGATAAAATCATTACTCTTGAGGTAGAAGATGGCTCACGCATGAAAGTTCTAAAGTCTCAGGTGGCAGGACCGACAAAGGATTTATTTCCAGCTCCAACTGATGCAAAAAAGAAGTAAGGGGAAAATATGTTTGGATTAGGTGCTACCGAAGTTATTGTTATTTTGGTTATTGCTTTGGTTTTTATTGGGCCAAAAAAATTACCAGAATTGGCAAAAGGCTTGGGAAAAGGTTTTAGAGAATTTCAAAATGCTATGAAAGGTATTAATGAAACATTTCAAAACCCATCTCATCCAAACACTTCAAATGAAGAAGAAGGGACTCAAAGAGTTCCTTACGATCAACAATTTCAAGATGATCCTGCGCATAATCAAAATAAACCTGAAGACGAGCCAACTGAAGAAGAATTAGCAGCACTTGCTGAGGAAACTTCAGATAAGAATAAAACCAAAGCTCAATAGCCTTTAAACTACTTTGCAATGCTCCAATTCTCTCTTCTCTCAATTTTTGAGGTTGTTTTTGAGTAAGGTTTTTAGAAGAATTCAAATTTATCCTTAAACTTGATTGCTCAAATGTTTAAAATTGTTGGAACTGGTCACGACAATGCAACAACTGGAACACTATACTTTAACAAAGACAATTCAGACCATACCAAGTGGGAAAAAACAAGCAAAACGGGGAATACCAATTACCGAAAAATATATTTTGAGTTAGAGCAACCTGTTTTAGTGG
>PAKC01000026.1 GCA_002706205.1 Halobacteriovoraceae bacterium | reverse complement strand
GGCCGACAATGGCCACCCAGTCGAATTTGATCAACCTTTATTCATCATCGAATAATTAGTTTTTACTTTTAACACATCGACGAGAAAAATATGTTCGATAAAATTCTTATAGCAAACCGTGGTGAAATTGCACTTAGAGTTGTTAAAACATGTCGCAAGCTAGGGATTAAAACAGTTACTATTTTTGCAGATAACGATCAATTCTTGCCTCATGCAAATGCTGGAGATGAGTCTGTTAGTCTAGGAGGAGGGAGTTTAGCGCAAACGTATTTAAATCAGCGTAAAATAATTGATCTTGCAAAAAAATATAATGTTGATGCGATTCATCCTGGTTATGGGTTTTTGTCTGAAAATAGTTCTTTTCAGCAAAACATAGCTAAAGCAGGGATGATTTTTATTGGTCCTTGCGCAGAAGCAATTGAGCTGATGGGTGATAAAAAAGAGTCAAAAGTTAAGATGGAGCAAATAGGTGTTCCTTTAGTTCCAGGTTATCATGGTGAGAATCAAGACGAAAAGTTTTTACTTGATGAGGCAAAAAAAATAGGTTTCCCCGTTCTTATTAAGGCCACTGCTGGAGGTGGTGGAAAAGGAATGAGGATCGTCCAAGAAGAAGCAGAGTTTTTGGGAGCACTTGAGGCATCAAAAAGAGAAGCTTCAAACGCCTTTGGAAATGATAAGGTTCTCCTGGAAAAGTATATTGAACTTCCAAGACATATTGAAGTTCAGTTAGTTTCTGATGGAAAAGGAAATCATTATCATTTTTTTGAAAGAGAATGTTCAATTCAAAGAAGGTATCAGAAAGTCATTGAAGAAACTCCATCGCCAATTATTGATGATGAACTTAGAGAGAAAATTTGTTCTACTGCAGTTAAGATCGCAGAAGGTATTAATTATCTAGGAGCTGGAACGATCGAGTATATTCTAACACCACAAAAAGATTTTTATTTTTTAGAAATGAATACAAGATTACAGGTAGAACACCCTGTAACAGAAGAGGTGACTGGTTTTGATTTAGTTGAATTACAAATTAGAGCTGCAAATGGTGAAGCATTTGGGTTTAAACAGGAAGATATTAAACAGAAAGGACATTCTATAGAATGTCGTATATATGCAGAAGATCCCGATAATAATTTCTTACCGACAAATGGAAGAGTAAAAAAAATCTCTGCTCAGCACTATACAGATTATCGCTTGGACTCTGGGTATACGGATGGAAACTCTATTTCGACGAGCTATGACCCTATGCTTGCTAAGCTAATTGTACACGCTGATTCAAGAGAGAACTCAATAAAAAAAATGAATCATGCTTTAGATGATGTTCTTTTTTTAGGGGCAAAAACAAATCGTGACTATCTGAAAAGAATATTAAGTCATAAAGAATTTGTGACCGGTAATATTCACACACATTTTGTAGAAACATATAAAAAACAATTAGATCAATCAACGTATACTGATCAGACAAGAGCAATCATCATTGCGGCAGCTCTTTTTTCTAAAACAATAAAAGAAAAATCTATTTGGAATGTCATAACTAAAAAACTTTCTAAAGAAATTTTTATTGATGAAAAAAGTTTTTGTTTTGATTTATTAGAACAAAGTCATAATAAGATTACTTTCGCTCATAGGGGAAATGAATACACCTTTTTTCTTCGTGATTTTGAGGGAGAGTATTATTCTTTTGAAGGAATGGGAGATTTTTATTATGCCTTTCAAAGTTATATTAATCAGGATGAAGCACAGCAAATCATTGTAAACTCCTTAGAGGCAAAGGTAAAACTTGTTGCAAAGGCTCAAAAAACGTCTATGGCCTCTCTTCTGGGGGAAGGGGCGCTACAGAGTCCTATGCCTGGAAAAGTTTTTAAAATTCTAAAAAAAGAAGGAGAGAGCGTTCAAGAGGGAGAAGATGTTCTTATTGTTGAAGCCATGAAAATGGAGCATTCAATTAAAGCGACGGCCAGTGGAACGGTTAAAAATATTTTTTTTAAAGAAGGGGAACAGGTTCAAGGCGGTGTTCTTCTGTGTGAGATTGAATAAGGAATGATATGTTCACATATAATGACTCAAAAATTAAAATTGTTGAAGTCGGTCCTCGAGATGGCCTCCAAAATGAAAAAATAAGTCTTCAGCTTGAAGATAAAATGCAATATATTTCCTTATTGGCACAGGCAGGACTGCAAACAATTGAAGCAACTAGCTTTGTAAGAGCTGATAAAATACCTCAAATGGCAGATGCTAAAGAATTATTTTTACAACTCAAAAAGCAAGAATACTTCCATCATATTAACTTTCCTTGCCTTGTCCCTAATCGCAAAGGCTACGAGGCAGCGAAAGCTGTTGGTGTTCGTGAAATTTCTTTGTTTTCAGCAACAAGTGATGAGTTTTCTTTGAAAAATATCAATTGTACTGTTGATGAAAGTTTTAAGCGTATGCAAGAGGTTGCTACTTTGGCCAAAGAAGAGGGGATAAAAATTCGAGGTTATATTTCTACGGCCTTTGGATGTCCTTATGCTGGAGATATCGGGGTAAAAAAACTAGTTGAGGTTATTGAGAAGTTTGAAGAGTTAGGTGTTTATGAAATTAGTATCGGAGATACTATTGGTGTAGGGACACCTAAACAAGTGGATGATTATTTAAAAGAAGTCTTAAAAGTTATTTCCGTTGAAAAAATAGCGATGCATTTTCATGACACGAGAGGGATGGCCTTGTCGAATATTTTAGTCTCATTAGAGCATGGAGTCTCGGTGTTTGATTCTTCTTCTGGAGGACTTGGTGGTTGTCCTTATGCTAAGGGAGCTACAGGCAATGTCGCAACAGAGGATATTTATTACCTACTGAATTCACTGGGCTTAGTAACGAATCTTGATTTAAATAAGCTTTATTTGGCTTCGAAGTTTATTTTGGAAAAAGTCCAAAAGCAAAGTCCTTCAAAATTCTTTCAAATATTAGAGCAAAAACAAGGAAAAGTATGAATTACAGATCGAGTGATGAATTGTTAGTGAGTTTGGAGAACTTTACCTTGTGGATTACGCTTAATCGAGCTGATGCAAGTAATGCTTTTACCTCTAGTATGATTGAAGAGTTAGTTAGCCTTTTATATCGAGCTGATGAAGACCAAGAGGTACGTACTATTGTTATAACTGGAGCAGGAAAGCATTTTTGTGCTGGAGGAGATGTCAAAGCCATGCAAACTAAAACGGGAATGTTTGCAGGAGAGTCTAATGAGCTACGGGAAAGATATAAAAAAGGAATTCAAAAAATTCCACGTTGTTTGAATTATTTGTCTACACCAGTAATTGCAATGATTAATGGAGCGGCGATAGGTGCAGGGCTCGACTTGGCCTGTATGTGTGATATAAGAGTGGCATCAGTAAAAGCTAAGTTTGGTGAAACTTTTAGTAAGTTAGGTTTAATTCCTGGCGATGGTGGTGCTTATTTTTTACAAAGAATAGTTGGGTATGCAAAAGCAATGGAGCTAACTTTAACCGCTAGAGTTTTTGATGCTTTGGAAGCTAGAGAAATTGGTTTAGTCAACTATGTTGTTGAGCAAGAAGATTTAAAAAGCAAAACAACTGAGCTTGTTAGTACTATAAATCAAAATGCACCGATTGCTACTCAAATGGCAAAAAAGGCGATCGTTCATGCTTATAAGAGTGACCTTGATTCTCATTTAGAACTTCTTGCAGCTTTTCAAGGAATAACTCAACGGACTCAGGATCATCAAAATTCAGTAAACAATATTTTTGGGAAAAGTCAAACTCAACATTTTCATAAATAAATCTTAAAAAAAATGAATTTATTTTTGACATTCGTCATTCATTTCTTGAAAATTGAATTATAGGTTTTTATAAAAATAGGAAGATGAGTGAATAGATTGAGTTTGTTTTTAAGTCTCGTAATTCTTTTCGGCTGCTCAAGTATTCATTTTCAATCTTCACATGCGATACCTTCCTCTTTTAATTATGAGAATATTAAAGGAAAAGAAGTTTCGCTCAAAGTAACAGAACCTTTTTATATGTGGGGGATCGTTCCCAAAGAACGAATTGTAGAAGTTGATAAAGTGTTTGTAAAAAAAGGTTTTAGTTCAGTATCAGATATAAAGATAAAAGAAATAGATACAGTCAAAAAAGGTTTATGGATGTTTTTTACCTTTGGAATGTATTATCCTCAATCTTTTGAAATATCAGGTTATGTGAATTGATATAGTGTCCAAGGAAGGATGCTTTTAGGCCAAGGAAGGCCTTTTTATTTCTCAAGATTATTTAACTTAATCTTCTAAAGACTTTAATAGATCATTAAAAAAATTTGATTTGTATGCTTGCTCTTCTTCTTCGCTGAGATGACTAAAAGAGTTCCTGTCTTGTTCTATAAAGTGTTGCGAATGTTCAATAATAAATCGACTTTTATTTCTTTTTAAACTTTTCCCATATATTTTTCTTTCTTTAGCGTAAGTCATAATAAGTCTACGCTTTGCTCGGGTTATACCGACGTAGCATAGGCGTCTTTCTTCATCAATATCGCCATTTTCTTTAATGACATTTTTATGAGGAAGAAGTTCTTCTTCCATTCCTAATAAAAAGCAGGTATCAAACTCTAAACCTTTAGAAGAATGGAGAGTCATAAGTTGAACTTCATTTTTCATCACTCCTTCATCATTTTGTTTATCTTGATTATCAACTAAGAGCAGTCTTTCTAAATAGTTTTGTAATGTAGCTTCTTCGTTAAAGCGGTCAACGAAACGATCGGTTGAGAGTAAAAAGTTTTTAACATCATCTCTTTTTCGAGCAGCAACTTTTGTAGAATCATAAGATTTCGCAATAAAGTCAAAATAATTAATTTCATCAATAAGGGCTGACAAGGCCTGAGTGAGTGTCATGCTAGTAAAAAGATAATTATATTTTTTGATCAAAGCAAGGAAGTCTTGAAGATTTTTTCCTTTTTTACTTTCATCATACATTGATTCAAGCTCAATTGCTTCAAAGAGAGTCATCTTTTTTTCTTCAGAGAGTTTGAGGAATTTTTTAAGGGTTTGAGTCCCAACACCCCTTTGGGGAATGTTTAAAATTCTTCTTAGACTTAATTCGTCTTTTGGATTAAAGATAACCGAAAGATAAGCTATGAGGTCTTTAATTTCTTTTTTTTCATAAAATTTTTGGCCACCTATTATAGTATAAGGAATTTGAGCAAGACGAAGTTGATCTTCAATAGGAGGCACTTGAGTGTTACTACGATAAAGTATGGCGACATCACCTAAAAATTTGCCTTGTTTTTGTATCTCAATAATTTCATCAATAACAATTTGAGCTTCATGGTCTGAGTTGGCTGCAGCCCAGAGCATTGGTTTTGTTGGACTAGAAAACGAAGTTCGCATTGTCTTTTCTTTTCTTTTTTTATTGTCTTTGATAACAAAGTTCGCGAGGTTTAATATCTTGTCAGTTGAGCGATAGTTTTGTTCCAGTTTTATGACTTTTGTTTGAGAGTAGAGTTTTTCAAAGTTTAAGATATTAGTAATATCTGCTCCTCGAAAAGCATAGATTGATTGATCATCGTCTCCTACAACACAAATATTTGAATGGGTCGAAGTTAAGCCTTTAACCATTTCAAATTGAAGCCCATTGGTATCTTGATATTCATCAATCATAATATATTGGTATTTTTGAGAATATTTCTGTGCGATCTGAGGGTTTTCTTGAAAAAGCTTAACGACTAAAAAAAGAATATCATCAAAGTCTACTGCATTATAAAAATGCAATTTATCTTGATAGAAGTGATAGACAAATTCAGTGGCTTCATCGTAGGGATCTTCTGGATCATAAAACTCTGTATCTTTAAACTCATCAGCAGAAATCCCGGCATTTTTAAGTCGTCCAATTTTTGACATGATTGTTTTTTTGTCAAAAGCTTCTTTATCTAATTTTATTTTCTTGAGGCCTTCACGAACGATGGCCATTTGGTCACCTTGATCATAAATAGTAAAATCTTTGTTATAGCCGATATGATGAATGTCTTCCCGTAAAATTCTAATGCCTAAAGAGTGAAATGTTGACAGCGTAATTCCTCTTTTTTTTCTTGTTCCAAGGAGTTTCGCCACTCTTTCATGCATCTCCATGGAGGCTTTATTAGTAAAGCTGACTGCTAAGATTTCTTTTGGGTTAATTCCTAAGTTTTGGATCATATGTCCAATTCTATAGGTTAAAGTTCTCGTTTTACCTGAGCCAGCTCCTGCTAGGATGAGAACTGGTCCTTTTACTGTTTCAGCAGCAAGTCTTTGTTCAGGATTTAGTGCACTTAAGTCAATCATAGAAGACACTTTAAAGGGCCTTAGGCGAGTAGTAAAGTAGGGCTTGAAAATAGCCAAAATTTTTAGTCAATTTGTTATTCGCTAAACATTTTTCATTTATGCTTAAGGGTGGGGCATTAAATAATTAATTTTTAAATTTTAAGCCCTTATAGCCGATATGGGGACTGGGCTTTTATTTAGCTATTATAATGTTTTAAGACTTCTTAATAAAAATAGAGGGTATATGGGTAAAATGAATAAAGGTTTTTTACTATTACTATTGTTGGCCTTAGGAGCTTGTTCTGGGCCACAAGGTACGTCAAAATTAAAAGTTTCTGTCGCGGCCATATCGGGAAGTTCAAATTTCCCTGGAGGACTATATCTCTTTGGTGGTAATGGAGAAACTAAGTTTAGCTATAAAATTGATGCAACAGATACTATTGAAATTGAACTTCCCAATGGAAAGTGGAATTTTACTGCAATTGGCTGGGATGGGACTCATTATTTCGAAGGTGATAGTTATTGTGATATCCAAACAGGTGTGGATCTCAAAGGTGGAGATTTAAATCTTGCCTTTGAAGCAACAAAACAAAAATGTGGTGCCCCTGTTTTAGATGAAACTGATAGTAGTTTTACTGATTTTGGTTTTGTCAATTTTCACTCTTGTGCTGGAATAAGGCCTTATTTAGCAAAAGGAGAGAGCATACCTTTGGGATTAAACTGTGATGGGAGCGATGATATCTTTAATGGTGGGGCAAGTTCATTTGATTTAAGTTTAGTTGAGTACGATATTAATGGGAATAAAAAGATTTCGTCTAAAAGCAGATGTGTCGTTGCTTCTCTTCCTTCTTCTTTTTCAAATATGAGAGTGCCAAGGGGATCAAAGCTCTTTAGTCCTGCTTATATTGTTCGTGCTTATAATACCACTGATTGTTCAGGGAACCCTAAGCGTTTTGTTTTTGATCGAGGACTTTATAATCTTGCTCAGGACTTTCAAGGAGCTTCTAGTCGAAACTTGGGAGCAGTTAGCTTAGATATTTATCTTAATGAAATACAATGTGGACCGGCTCAGATGAGTCAATCTCCTTTTGCCGCTAGTAATGCAGTAAATGATCGTCATCTTATTTGTACGAAGGCACAATTTGAACAAATTGGAAGCTTTCCACAAGCACAATTTATTTTAGGTAAAGATATTGATTTTGGGGGAAGTAATACTAGTATCTCTTTGTTCGAAGGATCTTTAAAAGGAGAGGGAAAAGTTTTAAAAAATGGTAATCAACCCTTATTTAATCAAATTCAAACTCCTTCAAGTGGAGATGATATTGAGATTAGAGATTTTAGGATAGAGAATTTTAATGTCGTTACAGATCTGAGTGGTCCTGACAGCTCTGGGTTATTGGCCAATTTGGTTAGTGCCAATGGAGGGAGTACGAGTCGTCTTGAAATTTCTGATATTTATTTGGGCGATTCAAATACGATTCAACTTATTTCAGATCCAGCTTCAATGACTTATTTGGGAGGATTAATAGGAATTGTTGATTTTAGTAGTGCTAGTAATGATGAAGAAGTTGATTTAAGAAATATCCACTCTTTGGCCAGTATTAATGCTGAAGTTGGGTCTCAAACCCATGTAGGGGGAATTGTTGGAAGGCTTAAAGGAAATATTAACTCAAGGCCTAGAATTGAGAACTCTTCAGTTGGAGTAATGGATTTAAAAAATCTTTCAGATACATCTGCACGAACTCAGATTAGTGGTGACTCTAAAGTTGGAGGATTAGTTGGTTCTATGCAGTATGCTGAAATTTCTCATAAAAACTTTGTTATCGCCAATATTAAAGCAAAGGAATATGTGGGAGGATTCTTAGGTGATGCTGGGCCAAATATAGATATTAGAGATTCCTATGTTGATATGAACTTTGAAGTTTTAACTTCTCCAGCTTCTCGTGTTGGGGGAGTTTTAGGTGGTATCGCAGGAGACTTTGAGGTGAGAATTGAAGGCGTCAATGCCAAGTTCACTCATATGGGGATAGCAGGTGAAAAAGTTGATAAGCTTGGGGGAATAGTAGGTTCATATAATTTTGCAGGAACCCCTAGTTTAGAGTTTTCTATTAGTAATTCTAAAGCTTTTATGGATACCAAAGCCGATGGGAAAGCTCATGGGGGAATTCTTGGGGATTATGCAAGTGTTACAAATTTTGCTCCTAATGAGATTATAAGAAATTCTTTAGCTATGGGAAGAATCAAACTTCTTAGTCCGAGTAATACTTCAAATATTTACCGAGGAGGATTAGTTGGCAATGCTAAGTATTTAAAAGTTCATATGGCCCTTGTTGATATGGCAGCAATTGAAGGAAATGCTTATGTCGCAGGAGGAATTGGAAAATCTCTTGACTCTCAACTTAGTAAAAGTTTTATTAAGGCCAGAGGTGTTATTTGCGATACTGCAACTTCTACAGGTTTATACTGTGGTGGAATCTTTGGATGGAATGATAATACGAGCTCTTCAGTGCAGTCGGCTCTTAATTTAAAATTAGAGCTTCAAATGAAAACGGTGAATTCAAATTTTGATTGTGGCTCTGGAACTTGTGGAAGTGTTGCTGGTAAAAACTTGGGATCGGCTTTAAGTACTTTTGATGAAATTATTGCTTTGGGGAGTATACAAAGTCAAGGAGGGACAGATATCACAGGTACTTGTGGTACAGGGTCTAGTTGTACTTTGGGAGGATCAGGCCAAATCTCTGATCAATTTCAAACGCAAGATACAAACTGTTCAAGCTTAACAGGATATTTTGATATGTTAAATGGAAAATGTGATTTAATCTTTGCTTCTCAATGGCAGAAATATGGCCAAGAAGCTTCGAATGTAGATGTTGATTATCCTTCTGTATATCGGGCCGGTAATTATTTAGAACCTTTTTATATCCAAACTGCTTCAGATTGGAATGAAATAGGGACTGATATCTTTCTTTTAAATAAAGCTTTTAAATTAACTCAAGATATCGACTTTGGCTTTTCAAGTCCGACTGCTCTTGGAAGTTATGGTAGTCCATTTAAAGGGGTTCTTTTATCTGGAGGATTTGCCTTAAGAAATATAGATTTTGTTGTGCCTCAAACGGATCAAACAGGTTTAATTTCTGCAATTGAAGGGGCTAGAATTGGAGACTGGGAAAACCCGTTTAGAATTGAAAATATTAGCGTTGATTGTTCACTTTATGGTTCTTGTGGTGTTATTGGGAAAGCTGATAATGCTGATATTAGTCTAGAGGTTAAAAATGGAAGTGTTTTTAATGCTGGTTCTTTGGCAGTAGGAGGGCTCGTTGGACAAGGAAGTGGCGATTTAAGATTTTATCAATCTGGTTTTAACGGTAGTGTAGAAGCTCCTTCGTCGTCAAGTGTAGGGGGCTTAATTGGAGAGTTTGGGCTGTCAAATACAGAGTATCTTTCGATTGAAGAGTCTTACGTAAATCTTGATAAGATTGAAGGTAATACAGAAGTAGGCGGTTTGGTAGGAAAGGGCAATATTACTGATCAAATTGAAATTAGAGATTCTTACTTAAATTTCACAAACCAGGCGATCGGAAATAATTTTATTGCTGGGTCAAATTTGGGGGTTTTAGTTGGATCAGTAGAAACAATAGATGTGGAAAATAGTTTTGCTGATATTAATAATATGTCTGCTTCAATACCAATTGGTAGTATTGCAGCTGGGGCAAATGGAATTGGAAGTGCTTTTGGCAATGTTTTCAATTATACTTTAGTGTACTCGGGAGTTGATTCTTTACTTTATGATCTTGTGAGTAATGATCTATTGGTTGATACTCAAGCTGATTTGTCTTCTGAAATCTATGAAAGACGAGACTCATATAGTGATTGGATGGAAGTTAATAATCAAGTTTTATTAGGCTGGCAAACACCATAAAAGAAATAGACAATGTGCAAAAAAATAATTCTCTGACAATTAAGGGGAATTTTCGTATAGTATGCTCTTAGAATTTAAAAGAGGATACTAGATTATGAAGCACCTTATAACGTCGGCCCTTCCTTATGCTAATGGACCTATTCATTTTGGACATATCGCTGGAGTTTATTTACCTGCAGATATTTATACTAAGCATAAGAAAATGCAAGGGCAGGAATGTATCCATATTTCTGGCTCGGATGAGCATGGTGTGGCCATTATGCAAAATGCTCAAAAAGCTAAAAAGTCTTATCAGGACTATGTTAATAAATGGAATAAAACTCATTTTGAGCTTTTTCAAAAATATGGCATCGAATTTGACTTTTTTGGCCAGACCTCTGCCGATTATCATAAAGAAGAAGTTTTAAAATGGTTTGATGCTCTTTATGAGAAAGGTTTTATTGAGAAAAAAGCTGAGGATCAGCTTCAATGTCAAGATTGTCATAACTATCTTCCTGATCGGTATGTGGAAGGGACTTGTTATGTTTGTGGATATGAAGAGGCCAGAGGAGATGAATGTCCTAATTGTGGAGAGTGGATAAATGCGGTCAAATTAAAATCACCTACCTGTAAATTTTGTCATTCAAAAAATATTGAAGTTAAGTCAGTTGATCAATGGTATCTTATGCTCTCCAAGTATCATAAAGAATTTAGGCATTGGTTTGAGACCACTTCTAAAGACTGGAAAAAAACAGTAACGTCTTTTGTAGATTCTTTGACTAAAGAAAAAATGGTTGATCGAGCTATCACTCGTGATCTTGATTGGGGAATTGATGTTCCTTTGAATGAGGCCAAAGGAAAAAAACTTTATGTATGGTTTGATGCTCCTATTGGTTATGTTTCTAATACTAAGGAGTTTCTCAAGCAGTCAGGCTCAAATCAAGATTATCTTAAAGACTGGTGGAACAACTCAGAGACTGTCATTACTAATTTTATTGGTAAAGATAATATTATTTTCCATAGTATTATCTTTCCCATGATGTCTTTAGCGTCTGAGCGCGTTCATGCGGTCTCAAATTTACCTGCCAATCAATATGTGAATTTAGAAGGTAAGCAGTTTTCTAAGTCTAAAGGATGGTATATTGATGCAGATAAAGCGGTCAATGAGTTTGGTACGGATGCTCTAAGATATTATTTAACGACTCTTATTCCAGAAATGAATGACTCTAGTTATACCTGGGATGGTTTTGAGGCTAAAATTAATAATGAATTGGCCAATAATATTGGAAATTTTGTCAATCGTTGTCTGACTTTTTTCTATAAAAACTGGAAAGAGGGAATTGAAGGAGAAAGGTTCCTAAGTTTTTTTGAAACAGATGATTTTGTTCAGCTGCAAAAACAAGTAAAGCATATTAATGAGCTATTAGACCAAGTCCAAATTAAAAGGGCCTTAGAACAAATTATGCACCTAGGACAAACAGCAAATACTTTCTTTTCAGACAGGGCCCCTTGGGCGCAAATAAAAGAAGATGATCAGCAAGCACAAGAGACGATTGCCCATTCTGCGATTTATGCTTTAACCTTGGGGTGCCTTTTTACACCTTATCTTCCTCAGCTGTCTTCTAAGATTAAAGCTTACTTTGGGGAATTGGATCAAAAAATGACTCAAGCTATCTATGTCGGTGATTTCGAGTTATTAAAAGACTATGTTGCCAACGGTGTAAAACTAGTAAAAAAACCGAAAGGATTAGTTAAGAAAATTGATAGTGAACGCATTGTTGAGCTTAAAGCAGAACTAAAATAAAGTTATTTTTGATAATTGTATTGAGAGGCATTTTTAATTTTATACCTTTTTTTTATCTCATAACGAGTCTGATTCCAACTTTGAACAACTGAGCCTGTCTGTGAATCGATGAGAGCTTCAAAGCTAAAAGGTTGTCCATTCGGTTTTGTATAACTAATTAGAACATGTTCTAAGTATTGACCTGAGCCTTGTTTAACCTTTATAAGTGATCTTTTTTGAGTGATTTTAAAATCTTTCACTTGGTTGCTTTTATCTAAATTTTGAAAAAAAGCTTTCTTATAAAGCTCCTTCCATTTGTGATTGACTTTGTTGTTCATAGGAATTGTGTTCTTATTGGAGCCTTTGTGCTGGCCTATAATTTCTCGACTCTGCTTGTGAGTCTTTGTCCCGGCAGGTTGTCTTCTCTTTTTTATATCCTGAGTTTGATTTTTAGCACTCATATTTTTTAAATTCACTTTCTTAGCGTGCTTAATTTTTTGTTTGGTGATATGCTGCTGTTGGTGTGATCTGTCTTCTTTATTAAAATAAAGCCCTATTAAAAGAATGATCAAGATAAATGAGAAAAACCGAATAAGTAATTGCATTTAATCTAACACCGTAAATTGAAAATTAATAACTTTATAAGGATTGTGCCCGGCATATTCAAAGTCAGAATAATCACTTAAACTTGTGATGGGATCACCTGTCTGAAAGTCATCATAACAATCACTACAATTACTAAAACGAACTCTAAAACGACAATTAAATTTAGTTCCAGGTCGTATCCATTTATTGACTTCCATAAGAGTGAGTTGGCCAGCATCAAATGTAAAATCCGAGCTTTCTCCTCGAATCGTTTCGGCCCAAGTTGACTGTGGATTTATTTTTCCTAAAACCGCTTGAGAAGCTCCGGGAAGAAAGCGGATTAAACATTCATTTGGGTTAAAGTTATTTGCAGACATAGAAGGATTGTTAAGGCAATCTTTGTCTTCTAGGTTAAGGGCATAGTTTCTATAAAAATCTTGTGAAACCCATTTTGTTTCATCTTCATCGCTATATTGAACTATACAAATCGGTTGGGGGGCATCTAAGTCATATTTTGGATAGGTGACTCCACTAACAACTTCAGATGAGTCAATTTGTGTATTTGTTTTAGTAATATAACTGCAGTTTCCAGGAGTCGTTGTTGAGGTATCTTTTACTCCTCCTTCTGAGGCCAGAGGAAAATCATCAATAATACAAGGAGAGTGAGAGGCTATCGCCCCTGAGATTTTGCTTGTATTGAGCCCATTCATATTGGTACTTGTGTTTGTATAGAGTTGTGACCCATCATTTAGTTTCATATGATCCCAGTCATTGGCCAAGAACTGAACTCCACCCATTACTGAGTTTGAGTTATTAAAAAGGTTAAGAGAAAGAGCGATGACTTCTCCTGGGCTAATTTTTATATTATTATTATTGTATTCTGCCCCTGCAATTCCTTGTGTCGTACTGACATTTTCTCCTTCAAAGGTAAGTTCTGCTAGGATGTTTTTTATATCATTTTGTCCATCAATAATATAAGCGATACTTTCCTCATCAAGTTTAATAAAGTTTTTTGAAATAAGAATCGACTTTTTACGATTATTTTCATTAACTTGGGTATTTAAAACAAAAGGCATAAAGTTTTTTCCACTAAAGACACTTTCCCCTGTATAGAGAGAGTAAAGATTGGCCGAAAAGCTTTGAGAGTTTAATCCATTTCCTCGATCCTCATATGATTTAAATAAAAGAAGGCCATATTCATCTAAAAGTTGCTCAGAGTCATCAAGATTAAAATTCGGGCATAGACCACTTGATATATAATGATAAATATTTTTTCCAAAAATTTGAAAAAACCTTCTAAAGCTAGGAGGATTAACAACATGAGTCCACAAAAAAGATTGCTCTGGATTTAAATTCGTAAAATAAACATTTTTTTGTGCTGTATTTAAAGTGGCATATTCAGAAAAGAGATCGGAGCCTTTGGCGGTGAGATCTCCTATTTCGGCCAGAGTTTCATTAATAAGTAACATGACATAATCAGTGGCTTTCTTATGTATCTCATCACTATTAGTTGTTGGATAGGAACATGTTTGCTTAAAACTTTTTGTTAAAGCGACAAAATAATGAGAGATAATGGCACTTGAGTAGTGAATATCTTCAATATTTTTATCGGGGTTTAGAGGGTCGTAGTGAACAAAGTCTGGATAAGAAAGTCTTTCGCCTGGAGCTGTTGATACATCAGCTGAGTGAACTTCTTCATCTTCGGCCAAAGGACGATAACCACCTATGATTTTATTAAATGCAAATTCAGCAACTTTTGTTCTTTTATTCATATAATATGAAAAATAGTCTGCAATAGCTTCATTTATGGCACCAGCTTCATCATAAAAAATTTCACCCAAATCTGACTGATAGGTTGTGGCCTGAAAATAATGACTTGAAGTCATAGGATCAATTCCACTTGTGACATTTCTTTGGTTCATCATTGCTTTGACTAAAGCATGACCTACTTCGTGATAGATAACACTTGGGTCTTGGACCAGTAAAAAGTTTTTCCCATCATGACCAAAGCACAGAATATCTTCTGCTGGACTAAAATAGGCATTAGATTCTAAAGCACATTTGGAATAAGCTGTTAGAGTTTGTGATAATCCTTGCTTTGTTAGTAAATAGGATTGTGTATCAACTAAATTATATTTGGTTGCTGGAGGTATTGTAAGATTACTTTTGAGATGTACATATTCATGAGCAAAACTTAGAGACTCTAAAAAGCGGTCATAGAGTGACTTTATATGATAAAATGTATTAACCTGATAAAACTCATCAGAGCCAGTTTGAAAAGCCCATGATTCATTTTTAGGGCTTAAAATCTCTGTCGTGGTTTTACTATCATTTAGAACTCGAACACATTTGTTAGCTGTCGTGTCGGTAAATGGAATATTCTGGGAACTACTAAAAATATCTGGAGAATATTGAGTGAAATTGCAGTTTGCTTCTAAATAATTATCAGCAGTAATAAAACGTGCAACTAAGTGTCCGGCAAAGTCAGCATAGGAAATTGTTTTTCCATTGAGAGCGACTGGATTGTCAGGGTAGATATAGGCTTTGTTCGTTCCTGTTAAATTACTCGTTTGTGCACGAGAATGAGATTGAGTTCCAATATCTGTGATGTCATTACAGGCACTGATGAGAAAAAATAACACAAAAACTCCAGGCCAATAAAATTTGGGTGTGAGGAGAGTTTTAGTGTTGCGATTCCTTTTGCTCATCATTATTTTTTACCTTCGTGTGCCAAGCATCGTTCCTGCTGCTGAGCCTATATTTCGAGAAAGGTTTTGGTAAATATCTTTTTGCATGAGTTCTGAGTTGGAATTAGCTCCACAAACAGAAACTCCAATTTGCCCTGCTTCTTTACGACTTGTATGACAATTAAAACTTTTTGCCATTGTTGCGATGGCCTCTCTTTTTTCTTTACTTGAAGTTGGTAAACTCTCTTCTGGGTAACAAACATCTATATTATCTTCTTTAAGAGCTTTGACAATTTGTGAGGCGTTTGCAATTTTGTCAGTTACAAAGTCCTTTTCTTCTCCTCCTGAACAACCTGTACCTTGAGCATCTGTTTTTATAATATTAGATCCTGCAAAACAAAAATTGTAATTTGCCGTCATTTCTAAAAATTCATCATCATTTTGACAAATATTATTTGTTGAGGAAGTGGGTTCATTACATAAGGTTCTTGCTCCGTAAGAAGAAAACATCTCAACGGCTTCAGCATTATCACAAAAATTAGCGGCGGTAACAATATTGCTGTTTTTGTCTCCAAGCAGAATAAGGTCACCATTTTCAATGGTTGATTCGCAGAGATTATTAGAAACGCGAATTATGGCAATCGCTGCTTTATCTTGTTGAGTTAAGTTTTGTCCACCAGCAGGAGCAGAAGCTGTTATTTGAATAACTTTACTGAGGTCATTGGCCAATTCGTCGGCCTCAACTGAAGCAGGGTTTTCATTAAATGCCATCAAGTCACCACAGGCATCGGCAAGTTTTGCATTTCGTTCATCAAATGCATCTTGTTGTTCTTTAAGAAGTTTTCCGGTATTCGCAATAGCTGTTTGGCACTCTTGAATCATACTTTGGGCATATGTTTTAGCTTTTTTATAGTTTTGGATATATTCATCTTTCATTTTGCCAAGTTTTCCGCCTTGTCCATTATTACCTAGAAAAGCGACTCTTTGTTTTTGTAAGGTTTTTTGAGTTTCCTCTAAGTTTTTAACAATTTTGTCGTAGTAAGCCTTTGGGTCTTGAATTTCAAGACTTGAATTTATTCCATCCTTTTTTCCCATAAAGATTTCTTCTGCAAGATTAAAGTCAATCGCTGGAGTCTCAAAAACAGTTCCAATATTGAGTTGAGCATCCAGACTTCTTGCTTGTGTCTCTAAAAAACGATTGAGGGCAACAAGCTCCATCTTCATATTATTTTTAAGCTTTGTTACATTTTGATTGAAACGAGTGACCATTTCATTTTGTTGAGTTCTGATTGTCTCAACCTGTTTTTTAGCCTTTTCATAGCAACCTTTCATATTTCCAGAGCATGTTAATGCTGTTCTTACACAAAAATTGGGATGGTCGATATTAAGAGCATTAGAGCAACTTAAGACAGCTTTACCTGTGCTGGTATCACTTGGACATGATTTGAGTTCTTCTTTGATGATTTTGGCCACATCAGTGCTGGCCGTATCAACAATTCTCTTTCGTTGGACAGTATAATTTTTGAGGGCCACAACGGCATCCTTCTTTGAATAACCAGCACTATTTGTTGCAGACTCAAAGTCTTGTTTACAACTTTGTCCAAAAATTTGTACAAGTTGTGATGGCCGCATTGGGGTAGAGGCGTTAATAGTTCTACCATTAAATTTAATTGTTTTTCCCGTGGTCATAATATAGCGGGAATTTCTTCCTTTTGATTCTTCGTTTTGAATCATATTGATCATTTGATCAATACTTAGATTTTCGTTGTTTAGAATTGAAACGACACTGTTGGCCAGGGCATTATCAGCATCATTAGCAAGAGATGAAGATATATTGGGGTTTTTAAATCTTTTTGCAAAGGACTCAATTGAGCCAAAGTTTTTAACAAGATCACCCCGGGTTAGACAGTTAAATTTTACAGATCTTTCGTAATTGGCAAGGTAGTCATTGATCTCACTTGCATCTATGGCACCACTTTGAATACCTGTAAACATCTTACTTAACTGTTGATCTCCAGTTGTCATATTGCTTATTTTTGTTGCACTTTCTAAGTCTGTGATTTGATTTTGAATACGAGCATTAAAATTACTTAAAGCCGAATTAAGAGCTTTATTGTCTTTTGAAATAATTCTTCCGCGATATGATATACTGTTTAGGTCAGCGCTAGCCGCACTTCTGTTACTCATATGTGATGACATTTTTTGCGCTAGTGAGTCGATTTCACTTCGCATTTGGGAAGCTTTAGAAATCATTTCATCTGCACTCATGCTTTTGTTGTTGGGTTTGTTTATAAGGCTAAAAATTTGGGATTCAATTCCTTTAAGGCCCGACTCTTGTCCCGTTTTACTTAAAAGAGTTGAGCTTAAAAAAGAGCCACAAACATTTTGACTATCATTTTGTCCTAAGAGAGTGTCTTCAAATTTAAAATCCTTAAGATATTTTTTTTGACCTTTTTCTCCATTCAAAATTGCATCTGTTTGCTTAATACCTTCAAGATCATTTTTCGCACTGAGATTAAAATTATCTAAAAGAGTTTTAATTCTTTCTTTGTATTTATTGAGCTCTTCCTCTCTGGCAAGTAAAACACCATTAAAGTCTTCTAGTTTTTTCTCATAACAACCAACTCCTTGGGAAGAGAAACGCGCATGCCCCTTAGTTAAATATTTATCATACTGAGAAAGATTGAATTCGTGGATTTCTATCATTGCAGCTGCGTACCCAGCTTGAATTTCTTGGGGGGACTTTGCTGTACATTTCATTCCTTCAGAGACTTTATTTGATTCCGCCGGTAAAACAAGGCATCCACTAAATACAGGTGGAATTTGAGCGGGATTAATAGGTTGTATTTTTAACATTGGGTCTAGGGAGGCTTTGTATTGATTATATCTATTCTGAGGATTATTGGCTGCTTGTTGCATGGCAAAGACAGCAGAGTTTAATCCACTTCCTAGAGTTTGCATAACGTTCGCCGCTGTTTGCCACTTATTTTCTTTGGGACTTATTTGTT
>PAKC01000025.1 GCA_002706205.1 Halobacteriovoraceae bacterium | reverse complement strand
TAAGAAGAAAACTGCTAAAAAGGCAACTAAGAAGAAAACTGCTAAAAAGGCCACCAATAAAAAAGCTGAAACAAAAGCTCATGATGAAGTAAAAGTTGAGAAACTCAAAGCGGCTCCAGTTCCTTCAGAAAAAACGATTTACGAGCCAGAGACAAATGATAATGAAGAGCTAAATGAGATTATTGAACCTAAACCTAGCAATAACGAAGAAGCACCTAATCATTTACTCGCTGATGAGTACAATCCCGATGATGAGAGTGACTCAAATGCATTTGGCTACGGCTGGAGCTATGATGAAGGTTTAGACTCTCCTGAAGAAGTAGAAAAAGAAGAGGAGCCATATGATGAGGACGCTGAATACGCCTCCAGTGGTAAACCTGTTGGATACGACCTTGAAGCGCCAGATGATGATAAAGATGACGATATGTATTAAAAAAAGTGGCCAAACGGCCACTTTTTTTTTATTAACTAGTTATGAAAATTGAACTTTACTATTACGACCAATGTCCATTTTGCCAAATAGTTTTAAGAACTATAAAAATGCTTCATCTTGAAAATAAAATTGAGCTTAAAAATACTTTAAAAAACCCTGAATATAGGGATCATCATATTAAGATAACAAAAAGAAGTACTGTTCCTTGCTTATATATTGATGGAAATCCCCTATTTGAGTCAGCCGATATATCAAAATGGTTAGAGGACCACGCTGAAAAGATTAGGTCAGAAAATGGAAATTAGAGATCCAGTCCATGGCTCAATAAAAGTCCGTGATGAAGAAATATCTATCTTAGAGTCACCATTCTTTCAGCGCTTAAAAAGAATAAAACAACTAGGCTTTACAGAAAATATATTTCCAGGAGCGACTCATACTCGTTACCTTCACTCAATCGGTGTGATGGATATTGCTTCAAAAGTTTTTCATCGCATTTTTCATGATATTAAGATTGATCAAGATCTTGAACGTATCCACCAAACAGTAAGATTAGCTTGTTTGCTCCATGACATTGGACATGCTCCTTTAAGTCATACAACAGAATTTGTCATGCCCAATGTTTCAAAACTAGGCTTACCAAGCCAGTTTTCTCCCCAACAAGATAGGCAAGCAACACACGAAGACTACACAATAAAATCTATTATCGATTCAAGTTTTACTGAATCATTCCAAGAGCTAAAAGACAAATATGGTATTCGCCCAGAGCAAGTCGCAGAGTTAATTATAGGCTCGACTCAAACATCTGAATATTTCACTCATAAAAATATTAATTATTTTCCACTTTTACACCAACTTGTTTCAAGTGAAATGGATTGTGATCGAATGGATTATCTTTTGCGTGACAGTTATTTTTGTGGAGTTAGTTATGGTAAGTTTGATCTAGACTGGATTATTGATAATCTCTCCGCTGGTCATATCGAAAATAAAGCCTATTTGGGGATTTCTGAAAGGGCCGTTGCGACATTTGATGATTTTTTACTTTCACGCTTTCACATGTTTTTAATGGTGTACTTTCATTACAAATCTGTTTGTAGTGAAAAAATGCTTGAGAGATATTTTTCTTCAGCTCCCCAGGAATACTCTATTCCTTCAAATATTGAAGAGTATTTACAACATGATGATCATTTTCTTATGAAAGTACTAAACTCCAGTGAAAATAAATGGGCGAAGAAGATTATTCGAAACTCTATTCCTGAAAAGATATTCGAAACCTTTGGACAAGAACACATTCACCTCATCCATAAACTCGAAAACTACCTCAAAAGCGAGCAGATTGATTATATCAAATGTCAGTCTAGTGGTAGACTTTCAAAATACTATGCCAATAGTGAAGATAATTCTAATAAGTATCCACTTAAAGTTATTCGAGATTCTAGAATTGCTGGTGGTCAAATACACATTAGAAATATTAATGAAGCCACTGACCTTTTTGAAAAATTTAGTCAATCACACAGTGTTAATCGCTTACATTGCGAATACCAAAAATTATCAACCAAACAACAACAAGAGATATTAAAAATTATACAATATGAATAAGTTTATTCTCTACGGTATTCTTTTACTTGTTTATTTAGGCCTCTCAAAGAGCTTATCTCCCACCGAATTTGGTGTGAAATATATTAATAATGATGAAGCCCTCGCTGAAATCATAAATGGAGCTCCAGTTAGCGTGATCCTTACTGATATTCACTCTACAGGATTTCTCATCAAAACTTTTTATCACAAGTACAAAATCATTTATGGATTTCAAGCGTACGATGAAATCATCATTCGAACCTCTCGTTCCTATACAGAAAAGAAAAAACCATTTTTAGGTATGTCTATCTTTAGACGATATAAAGAAGATAGTAGAGAAAGCTTTACCCCTCTTCCACCTGGAAGTGTTTTTATAGGAAATCGGAGCTTTGGAAGTTGGGTGACTCAAAATTCACAAAAAGTCTGGCGTTTTTTTCGAGTTTATCGGCAAATACCCAAATACTTAGAATGGAATGATTTTGTGCCTAATATCCAAATTTATAATGAAATCATCGCCAATCAAGAAAAAAATATTCCCTACTATGGTGAAAATAAGGAATTTGGTATCAAAGGAAGTATTACTCAAGCGGCTTTTCCCAAATATTTTGAAAGACAAAAACCGGAAAAAGTAGATTTAAAAAGTTTTTTACAAACCTATCTCAAAGAGAATTTTATAAATTAGGAAAAATATATGAATGAAATTTTTGACAAACTACTTATAAGAATTCTTTTTACCTGTTTTATATGCTTGGCCCTTTTTCTTTATAAGTATGCACATATATTTTTCTACCCTTCACGTAAGAAACAAATCTTAAAAAGAATTTATCCTTCGGAAAACTATATCGATACATTACATATTTTTTCTCGTCTAATTGGAGTCGCTTTAATTTTTTCAACTCTTGAATTTAATGAATATATTGGAATTTCAATAAGTACTTTTCACTTTTTTATTTGGAGTATCGTCGGTTTCTCCTTTTATTTACTTTCTATCTACATACTAGAAAATATTCTTTTTTATAATTTCGATTATAAAGATGAAGTTTTAAAGAAGAAAAACGCAGCCTATGGAATCGTTAGCTTTACAAATGCCATTTGTCTGGCCTTCATCATTAAGACTATTTTTAAAGAGTCTGAAAATTCCATTATTATCCTCATTATCCTCTGGCTATTCTCACTCGTTCTATTTGGCTTTAGTACCAGACTTTTTAAATATGTTTCTAAACTTTCATTCAATAGTCTCATGATACAAAAGAATCTAGGTTTAGCCTGGGCATACTCAGGTTTTTTGCTCGGAAATACTGTCATTATCACCTCTTCTTTTTCACATGAGCATCATGATATTACTTCCTATATGATTCAGGTTATTCTAAAAACACTCCTTGGAGTTTTGATTATGCCTATTTTTCGCTACGGCATCATGTATGTCTTTAGAATTAACGAGAGTGATTCTCAAGGAAGTGAAGAATCAGAAAAACACCTTGGCCATGGAATCTATATCGGAACAGTATACCTGACCTGTGCGCTTTTAACTTCTATTATTATTGCTCAAATCCATTTTGGTACTATTTACCCTTTCTTTTAATCCCAAAAGGGGCGCGTTATAATTTTATTGGTATGAGACCTCTGGATAAAAAAAATTCTATTTTTGAAAAATATAATCAACTCGTTAAAAGGTTAGAGTATTTAGAAAATCGAGTAAAGTTCTTAGAACAAAGTGCCCATAAAAAAAAATTTTTGCTTAAGTCTTTTTTATGTAGAATGAAAAATGGTGAAGAATTATCAAACGATTTTATAGTCAATGAAATGTCTTACTTAGACCTTTCACCAGAAAAAGCTTATAGAATATATCAAGACCCTAATAGAGACTTTGTCTTTTTAGATGTAAGCAAACAAGTTTTTCAGCCCAGCCTAGAAATAGCTGAAGCTAAAAAAATTCCTCTCGAAGACTTAGAGTTTTCGACTCATCTTTTACCCGGAAAAAAAACTTTTATTTTTGTCATCTCTGAAGATGGTGTTCGCTCAATATTGGCCTGTAAAAAACTCTCAAAGCTTGGTTATTATAATCTCAATAATATTTCGGGTGGATACCGGTATTGGCCAGGAAAAAACTCCTCACAACAAAGTGAGTCTACTCTTAAACTCGCCTAAATATCTAGAATTTGCTGACTTTCATTTTTGGATTCAATTTTTGTATAAAAATTTTCTAGAGTCATTAAAACTCTATCAAATTCAACTTCACCTAATGTTTCAGTATAGTCCTGTTCAAGAATACTTGTAACTTCAATTAAGGCAAACTTAAACTTTTCTCCATAAGCTGTTAAATGAACCTGTAATTCACGCTTATCTTTTTGTCCAGGCCGTCTGATAATATAACCACGTTTCTCTAACTCATTGAGGTGACTAGTCATAGTCTGTTTTTTTAAGCCGCACGCTTCACCGATTTCTTTAATAGAAGAAGCTTCATACTCACACAAGTAAATCAATATCTCCAAAAAACTTGGTCTAAGATCTAAAAACCCTTTTTCTTGTAAATCTCTTAAAAGGGCCTGTGAATAAACACGATAAATTTTTTTTAATAAGCTTCCTACTTCAGATATCTTTTTCATAATACCATTATAGTACTAAAAAATGATAACTTGCAAATATATTAATACTGCTCCAGAGGAACTAGAATTTCTTCAGGCAAGAATTCTGTACTTAATTTTGCCTCATCCACCTTGCTTGATTTCTCCAGCTCAATCCCTTCATACCATAATTTAAGCCTAACCAAGTTATGCGTATTCATTCCTGGAACCAAATCATTCCCTAAACTTAACTGAGAGAAGCTTAAAACTAAAACAACTGTCAAAAATTTATACATAATCTACCCTTTTTTATGCCCATATTAGGCGCTTTCCCTCTTAATTTGCAAAATAGGTACCAGCAGACTTGTGGTCAAGGCTTGCGTCAAACAAATAACGCAAATCTCTACCACAAGTCTGCTGGTACCCATTAGAAAAAATTTCGAGAATTACTTAGACTCGTTGAAATTCCGATACAGATTGCAAAAGTTATTAAACTAGAACCACCATAACTCATAAAGGGCAGAGGGAGTCCTACAATTGGCATTAATCCCATCACCATACACATATTGATAAAAGTATGCCAAAAGAAAATCGACATAATCCCAATCGCTAAGACGGAGTCATAAAAACGCAGTACTGCACCTGCAAGCCAGACAAATCGTAAAAATAATATCAAATATAAAGAAACCAAGACAATTGAGCCAAAAAAGCCATGCTCCTCATTGAAAATAGAAAAAACAAAGTCTGTATGATTCTCAGGCAAATAATTTAAAGATGCTTGAGATGAGTTTTTAAAACCTTTTCCAAGAAACCGACCTGAGCCAATTGCAATTTGAGATTGAATAGCATTATAACCAGAGCCTTGCGCATCCGCTTGGGGATCAATAAAAGTTAAGATTCTTTTTTTCTGATATTCCTTAAGACCAAAATTATACATTAGAAGTCCGGAAATTATCCCTATTACACTAATAATCCCAATAGATTTCCATCTCAATCTTTTATAAAAAGAAATAACGAGAAAAATAAGAATTAAGAGTAACCCCGTTCCAAGATCGGGCTGTAAAACGATAAGAACAGTAGGGACAATGGTTATAATAAAAGGAATTAAAAGATCTTTTAACAAAAGCATTTTCTCAGGATGAGCGCGAGCGTAATATCGACTAAGCGCTAATGCTAATGAGATTTTCATGAGTTCAGATGGTTGGAGCCTAAAACCACCAATCACAAGCCACCTTTGGGCCCCCATCCCTTTTTCCCCCAAAATCAAAACTAAAATAAGAAGAAAAACATTAACTGCATATGCCCAATATGAAAGCCTAAAAAGTGTTTTTGGAGGGAAAAAGGCAACAACAAAAACTACGACATTAGCTAAAACAAACCATTTTAACTGACTTCCAAAAATACTCTCCACTTTAGAACTTGTTTGGGCATGAGTAATAGAATAAAGATTCAAAATACCTAAAAAGAAGATCGCATACATGCTTCCTATGAAACTAAAATCATACTTCTTTAAATAATCTAAAATCGTTTGTTTCAAATTCTATTCCTCTTGTGAATCATCAACCTGTGATGAGCTTTCACTCTCCTCTTGTTGTTTCTTAGCTTCTTCTTTCTTTTTTCTTTCTTGCCGTCTTTTTTTCAAATAACGACTGTACTGAGCTTTTTCTTTTGCCACATTTTCCTCATATTCTTCTGGCAAATATTTTTTCATATAAGTATTAACAACCTTCTCGACAACAGGAGCCGCGGCAGAAGAGCCTCCACAACCATGTTCAACCAAGGCTGCAACAGCAATTTTTGGATCGTCATAAGGGGCAAAGCGACAAAAACTCCGTGATGCCGATACTTATATTCTTTTTCACTACATTTTGAGTAAAGTTCTTCATCATTTTGGGCCCGAACAACTTGAGATGTCCCCGTTTTTCCGGCCATCTGATTTCCAAAACCTCTTCTCCACCAAGCCGTTCCCTTAGGCGTATTAACGACTTTATAAAGACCTTCGTGAATCAGGTCCCATGTTTTTGGTTGTAACTCGATTCTCCTTAATAATTCAGGTTGAGTTGCACGTAAAATATTTCCTTGATTATCTAAAACCTCTTTCACAATATAAGGTTTATATAATCTCCCTTTAGTCGCTATTGCTGCATAAGCATTGGCCAGTTGAAGAGTTGAAACCAAAACGTAAGATTGTCCAATAGAACAAGATAAGGTCTCTCCTTGCTGCCAGGGAACCCCATTTCTTTTAAGCTTCCATTCCTTTGTCGGTATCAAGCCTGAAACCTCTCTGGGTAATCTCACTCCTGTTTTTCGGCCAAAGCCAAACATTTTAGCATATCTCGCCAAGACGTCGATATCCATTTCAGAAGCAACTTTATAAAAAAAGATATTACACGACTTTTTTAAGGCATCAGTAACATCCACTTTTTCAGATCCCCATCTTCTCCAGCTTCTGTACACCCTTCTTCCAAGTCGAAAAGATCCATGACAACGAATTTTTGAATTTTCATCAATTAATCCCTCTTCTAAAGCAGTAATTGCAGTAAAAGGTTTAAAAGTTGATCCTGGAGGAAAATGATTTTGAATACTTCTATCACCCATTGGCTTTTCTTCATTATTAATTAATGACGACCAATACTCTTGAGTCAGTCCACGTGAAAACTTAGAAGGATCAAATGCTGGTGTTGAAATCATGGTAAGAAGCTCACCTGAGCTGACATCGATTGCCACAACAGAGCCAGACTTTCCTTCCATCGCCTTATAGGCAACTTTTTGCATATCTCTATCAAGTGTTAATTTTAAATTATTCCCAGGTTTAGGCGCCCTGTTTTCAATACCTTTAAACAAGTTATCTGTGTTTATATACTTCTTTTTCCTTCCAAGAGCATCCACCTCAACAAACTCATGTCCATTAATACCTCTAAGGGTTTTATCCATTATTTCTTCAATCCCAAACTGCCCAATAAAGTCACCCAGCTTATATTCCACTTTATCTCGTTTTTGATATTTGGGTAATTGAGCTTGAGAGATCTCTGATATATAACCTAGGGCATGTGCTCCAACTTCTTTATCGATATACTCTCTACTAATAAAAGTCTCTACTGAAACACCAGGCAATGAGGCATTTTCGGTTTCAATTTTAGCAACTTCCTCTAGATCAATATTTTTCTTAATGATGATAGGGCGATATCTTGCCTGAAAAGAGTTCTTTTTAATTATTTTTTCAATATCTTTTACTTCCATTTGTAAAATTTCTGAGAGTCTTTTCAGTGTTTCTTTTTTATCATGTAAAAACTGTCTCGTAACAACAGCATCAAAACGAGGAATATTATCCACCAAAAGTTGATCGTTACGACTATAAATCATACCTCGAGGGGCCCAAACGGTCTCTTCTCTTAAACGGTTCTGAATTGAAAATGTATGATAAAGTTCACCTTTATAAATTTGTAAATACCAAAGTCTAATAAAAACAATCGCAAAACAGAATATGATAATATTAGCAACTTGAGTTGCTCTGGATTTATGAATTTTTATAAGTTCTTCATCACCAAACATTAATATCTTACCCCATGGGAACTTTTTCCCACCTTCCAGAAATTGTCTAATAATTTAAAAAAGTGGTGAGATATTAAAGAAAGAAAAAAGCTTTCAGGTAAATATTTTATAAAAATAGAAAAGAAATTAGAGAAATCACCTAACTTTAAAGAAAGAATAAAGGCAATGAGGATGAACCATGCAATCTGAAATATTTGAACAACAACAATGGTACTAATAGCGGTAGAGAAATTTAGCATATCTTTTACATATTTAACCGACATAGCAATAATAACTCCAGCCAGAGTTCCTGAAGCCCAGCCCTCTACAGAAAAAGCCGAATGAATATACTGAAAAAACAAAATAAGAAAAGGTAAAAAAGGAGCCTCTAGCTTAAACGCCAAAAATAAAATAATCAAAACATTAAAAGCAGGTTTAAACTCTAGGATTCCAAATGCAGGCAAAATAGCAGAACAGAATATTTCTAAAAAAACCAAAAGAATTGCCGTTTTAAAGACTCCTAGAAAAATATCTTTTAATGAATATCTCATTTCACACCTTCAACATCGTCGATACTAGAACTTGTTTGCGGAAGCTTAACCTCTTTTGTTTGCCCGTTTTCTATAAGCACAACAACTTCTTCCAATTTATGAAAATTAACACTTGGAGTAATTTCAATTTTTTGAGTTATACCAAAGTTTTCTTTATCAATTTTACTTATCCTTCCAACCCTTATACCTTTTGGGTAAATCTCACCTAAGCCAGCAGTAATAATCTCATCATCAACCTGTAGTTTCTCCGTTCTAGAAACATATTTTAATCGACACTTAAAACCTGAATGTCCTTCAACAATTCCATGGGTTCGAGTTCGAGCAACAATAGCATCAATTCTATTATTCTGATCTAAAATCGTAAGGATGTCTGCATAGTTAGGTGATAGTCGGTAAACATAACCAACAAGCCCTGTCATCGTAATTACTGGGGCCATAAGCTTAAGACCATCAACAGATCCTTTATTAATTCGCAATACTTTAAATTCATTAGACGAATCCCAACTCACAATTTGCGCCAAAACTTTTTCTCTAGGAATTTCTTTTCCAAACTGCAGCAGCTGTTTTAATCTTTCATTTTCTTTTTTAACTTCAGTAAGGGAAAAAATTTGATTCTCCAAGCTAACCATTTTCTTGCGTAGCTTTTCGTTTTCTTTACTCGTATTCACGATGGTGACATAATGATCAATTGTATAAGCTAGACTTTCCTTCAAAGACATTGTCCCTCTTTGAAGCGGCGCAAGAACCTCAATCATCATTTTTTGAAAAACCGAAAGGTCGTTAACCTTATAGTTATGATTGGCCACACCATATAAAGCAATGGCCCCAACCAAAATATTATTTAATAAAACCCATCGAGATGAATCAAAGTTAAGATTCTTCAAAAGAAAACTCCCTTTATTTTCAATACTTAGTCTAGATTAACCAATACTCAGCTGTATGCCAATAATTAAAGAATTTGCGCGGTGCCCAGAATTGACTTTAAGTATTTTCATTATAAAATTTATACCTTGTAACTGCAAATTATGTATTTAGCTAAATGATAAAAGGAAATCGAATGAAAAATTTGTCCAATAAGTTCTCTTATATTGCCATCTCAGTTATTATGGGTGCCATCATTATAAGTTTTGTTCTCACTGGATTCCAAGGTTTTGGCAATAATCCAAATGAAGTCGCCAGTGTTGGGGGAACTACAATTTCAGCTTCGGAATACAATCAAATGCTAAATATGCAACTTTCTCGCTACTCTGAGATGATGGGGGGAAAAAGCTTAACGAATCAACAAATCAAACAAATGAAAATTCGTGAAAGCGTACTTCAAGGACTTATCCAACAAAAGCATATGTTAAATTTTGCAAGCAAACTCGGTTTTGGGGCCAGTCAAAAGCATATCAAAGAAGATATTAAAAACAGTAAATTCTTTCAAACGGGAGATAAATTTGATGTCAATCGTTATAAAGGCTTATTACAAGCTAATAATATAAGTCCTGCTGATTATGAAGAAGATGTCGCCAAACAAATTAAATCAGAAAAACTGCAAGAGCTTATAACTTCAATCCAAGATTCTCGTACACTCAGTAAAGATCTTATCCAATTACAAAAAGCAGAGGTTAAAGTAGCCGTTCTAACTTTTAACAAAGAGTCTATGACTGAATTTCTTCCCCTTAGTAAAAAAGAAGTGCAGAATTTTATTAACGACACTAAGAATGAAACCCTATTAAAGTCCTTACATGAAACTTATGCAGCTCAAATAAAAGCAGCCAATGCTCAAGCCCAAGCTCAAAAGTCGAAGGCAAAGCCCCAAAAAATTAAAAACTTTACATCGATGAAATATGAGCTGGCAAAACAACATCTTCAAAGAACTAAACGTGAAGAGTTAAAAAAGTTTAATACAAAGCTAACACAACAATTAGAAGAAGCCTTTAAAGCTGGCAATTATAGTTCAATAAAAAACTTGGCCCAAAAATATAATTTAAACTTTGAATCTCATTATCAAATGCAGATCATAAATCCAAGTTTTCAAGGAACAAAATTTAATGAAGAAGAGTTTTACAGTGTCTTAAAGAATAAAAATACGCAAAAAGTACTCAAGACAGACAATCCAACAATGGTCGGTTTTATGAAGCTCAAAACTTTTGAACAAAATGAAGTTTCTGAAAAGGGCCTTGCACAAGCTCTAAAAGCATCAACATCAAACAATGCCCAATATATCCAAAATAATATTCTGAAATTTATGTCACAAAATACCAAAGTTGTAACTTCTCCAAATTTATTTTTATAAGTAGATTTTAAAACATTTTTCAGGTATGAAGGTAGGCTTAGAGTCTACCTTTTTTATTATTTGGGAATGCAATGGCAGATAAGTCAGCAAAATGGGAACAAAATATCAATGGCGAATACTATGTTGATCATCAATGTATTGCGTGTGATGCATGTTGTGTTGAAGCTCCCGACTTTTTCTTTATGAATGATGATGATGGCCATGCTTATGTGGCCAAACAGCCTAAAACTGAATCTGAAAAAGAAGAATGCGAAAATGCGCTTGAAGCATGTCCCGTCGCTGCAATTGGTAATGATGGCCTAAAGGACTGAATTCTAAAAAAACTAAATAAAATTCGCTTTAAACAACCCCGAAATTACTTAAATTTTTCATGACAAATTGGGATCAGCTATGTAGGTTAACAAACCAATAGATTTAGCCAAGGGAGATTTAATGCAATTGGTCGATATTTCAAAAATTCAAACTGAAAATGATTATCTTAGACTTGACACAAATATCGAACAACTTAAAAAAAGTATTGAGACTGTTGGCTTAATTAATCCACTTGTTATCAATGAAGAAAACAAACTTATTGCTGGTGGAAGACGCTATTGTGCTCTCAAAGAACTAGGGCATAAAGATGTTCCTGTGGTCATAGTTAAAAAAAACCAACAAGAAGAAGAGTTAATTTCTATTGATGAAAACCTCGTAAGAAAAGATCTGACAAAAATTGAAGTTGAAAAATCTTTAGCTAGAGGCAGAGAACTGTATGAACAACTTTACCCAGAAGCTACTAAGTTTTCAGAAGAAGACTTAAGTACACCTGATTCAAATGAAATAAAAAAAGAACTTCCCAACAACAAACGTTCTTTTATTGATATTACCGCCGAAAAGACTGGCCTCTCAAAAAAAGTGATCAAGTCCGCCATTGATCGGGAAGAAAAATCATCAGATAAAGTTAAAGCTTTACGCTCCCAAGGGGTATTAAATGCGACTCAAGCCAATGAGCTTATTAGACTACCTCAAGATGAACAAGAACATATCGCTGACTTAGTTACTGAAAAATCGGCTAAAGAAGTAAAAGATATTGTTAAAAAAGTAAATGAGCAAGGGCTACAATATGCAGTAAACAGTATTGTCAACTCTCCTCAGCTTCCCAAAGAATATAAAAGCTTAAAAACTCTTCTTCAAAGAACGAATAAAGTTTTAGGAAAAATTTTAATCGAAGAAATGGAGTCTGAACACGAAGATGTAAGTGTTATTCTTGATCAAATATCAACTTTAAGACTAAGTTTAGATCAATTTTTAGTTTTATGTACAAATCAAAGCACAAATGAAAAGTCAGAAGAACCTCAAGGTACTTACAATTATGACGATGTTATTAAAGAAGGAATGGAAGCATTTTCCAACTCAAGTGAAAACTTTTCAGAAATAGGAAATATAACGGATGAAAGATAACCCTAATTATTTTTCTGTAAAGTCGATTCTCAGTTGGGATGAATACTTCATGCTGCAAGCAATGATGGCCAGTTTTAAATCCAAAGATCCGGCCACAAAAGTTGGTTGTGTTTTTGTTGATGAAAACAACCATCAACTTACAATGGGCTATAATGGTTTTATTGCTGGAATTAATGAAAACCAACTTCCATGGGGAAAAGACAAAAACCAACCCCTAGAACATCAAAAATATGGATATGTTGTTCACTCTGAAGCTAATGCTATTTTACACTCCCCTCGCAGTCTCAATAATTCTACCTGCTATGTCACACTCTTTCCCTGTAATGAATGTGCTAAGTTACTGGCAAGTGTAAAAATAAAAAAGGTTGTCTATCTTTCAGATAAACATGCCACAACCGAAAGTACTAAGATTGCGAAAAAAATTTTTGACTTAACCGGAATTGAATATCAACAACTTATCCCCTCCGAAGACCTGATAAGTAAACTTAATAAACATCTCATTGATATGTGCCAAGCAATATAATATTTGCACACTTGCTTTGCGATGGCATCTCTTCGATGCTAACTCAACTGATAGGAGTGAGATATGAAAGCAATATTAATATTAACCGCCATTTGGTTAATTCCCCTATATACATTTGGACTGGAAAAATCCCCAACTGTTGAAGTCAAAACAGTCACCAAACAGACAATTGAAAAAAAGCTTTTTTTCCCAGTCGAAGTTCTTAGTAAAGTTCACTCTGAAATAACAGCTGACTTTAACTATATTGTCCAAAAAAGAATTGTAAAACTAGGGCAAAAAGTCAAAAGGGGCTCCCCCTTGCTTTCTCTTAGAAACCAAGATTTTAGTCAACATTATGAGCCTAGAGTTTTAGAAGCTCCGGTAACTGGTGTTGTTGCATCAATTCACGTCACCAATGGTCAGTATATATCAAAAGGTGAAAAAATAATGACGATCAATTCACCTCAAGAGCTCTACGGTAAAATTGAAATCTCTGCTGTTGATTACCAAAGAATTAAACCAAACCTAAAAGGCTTTATTCAATTTTCCTCTCTAGACGGAAAAAAAATACCAGTTAAGATTAAGGGCATTGGCACTGCAGTTGATCCGCTAACAGGGACTGTTAGTGGTGAATTAGAAATCCTAAGTCAGCACAAACTTGTTCCTGGACTTATTGGGTTGGCTGAAATTACCTTGGAAAAACAAAAGAAGTATTTAGTACCTGAAAAGGCCCTTTATTATATTGGCAAAGATCCCTATCTCGCCTTTATCGAAAATAAAAATCAAATAAAAAAGAAAAAGATTTCACTTGGTAAACGTTTTGGTGAAAGCTTTGAGGTGACTCAGGGTCTTCAAGAAAACCTTTTATACGTAACAAGCTCTCCTCGTTTTCTAAAGGATGGAGAAACTGTTAATTTCACGCCTCCAGCCTCTAGAGACAAAAATGTTAAAAAAGATACTCTCTAATCCTAAGCGGCTTTTTGTTTGTGTTTCTCTCATCGTTTTATACGGTATTTATAGTGGATATAAACTTCCCATTTCCATGTATCCAGCAACATCAAAACCAAGTGTAAATCTTTGGGTTCCTTATGGAACATATTCTGCTAAAAAGTTTAGAGCTGACTTTGGTTCGCAAATCGAAGCACAGCTAGAGAAGATTTCCAATAATCAAACAAAAATTGACGAGATTGATGCTTATTATAGAGAAGAGAGTGCTTTTTATGAAATCGAATTTGCGTGGGGAACAGCTTATGACATGGCCCTCAAAGAAGTTGAACTTGTTGCGGCTTCAATTTCCTCCCAACTTCCAAGAGAAATAGCTGATATGATGGGAGTCTGGCAAAGAAATAGTAATTCCGGTTTTTTTGCAGCAAGTTTATACTCTAGCGAGATAGGGATTCGAAAGCTTTATTCCATTATACATCCCATCCTCAAGCCAGAACTTGATAAAATTAAAGATGCTGAAAATGCAAGAATATGGAATCCAGAAAAATACAGCCTGAATATAAAACTTTTACCAGAAAAACTAGCACAATATAATATTTTTCCAAAAACAATTAGAGCGCAAATACGCGCGGCCCTCGATTCATTTAGTGGAAGTAATATAAAAATTGGAGCAAAAGGGCAGCGATTTCAAATTCAATCGAGTATCGAAAACTTAGAAGAATTAAAACGGATGAATATTGTTATTAATGACAAAATTTTTATTCAACTAAGTGACCTCGCTATAATTAATTATGGAAAAGACCTACACCGTGAAAGAAGTTTTAAAACCAATGGTCTCAACTCATTGATTCTTTTTGCTAACCCAAAATCAGGAGCCAATATAAAGACGATGAGTGAAGATATCATGAAAGTTTTGCGAGATAAAAAGCACTTGCTTCCCAAGTCTTTAAAAACGAAGCTTATTGTTGATCCCTCAGAAGCTATTAAAAGTTCCGTCTTAAGTCTTAGTAAAGATGTTTTAGTTGCAACCTTAATGGCGGTTCTTGTCCTCTATCTTTTTATTGGTGGCTTTAAAAATATTGCCACTGCCGCGATTGAAATTCCTCTAAGTATGGTTATCTCTTTCATTGCCATGGGCATGATTGATATGAACCTTAATCTCATTTCTCTTGGTGGTTTGGCCTTGGCAGCTGGAATGAATGTGGATGCCTCTGTCGTTGTCTTAGAAAATATTTTTAAACATAAAGAAGTTTGGAATAAGCTCAACAAGCCACTTGATCGCTTTCAACAAAGACTTCAATTAGTTTATGAGGCCGTTTCAGAGGTCGCTCTTCCCGTCATTTTAAGTATTTCAACAACCTTGATTGTTTTCATTCCTATGGCCTTCACTTCTGACCTTACAAATGCTGTCTTAGGGGATCTTGCTCGTGCCGTTATATTTTCTCACGCCATTTCAGGCTTAGTCGCCTTAGTCATTGTTCCTGCTGTTCGTGTTGTTATTCTCAATTCACAGAAGGAGCAAAAGGCTCCTTTAGATAAACCCTTTACGAAGTTTGAACAGCATTATGAAAACCTCCTAACCGTATTAATAAAGAAAAGGTTTAAAAAGTTTTTTGCTATTTGTATCCCATTCACCCTCTTAGGAATAACTGGTTTTACGATTTTTCCTCATCTTCCCAAGGAGGTTATTGGAAAGCCAGGCTCTGACTGGATATATATGTATGTCAATGCTTATGATACTCAAAGTGCACGACACATGGATAATATTTTACAAGAAGTTGAAAAAAAAGCTTTAGCGACTCTAGACCCCAAGCAAGTTGATTATACATGGCTTGAGATGCACAATCGCAATGGCGGACAAATCATGTTTAAAATGCTTCAAAGAAAAAACCTAGACGCAGCCAAACTAAAACTTAAAGAGCTTTTTACCAATACCGCCAACAGAAACTATTATATCTCAACTTGGAATCCCGCCCAACTTCCCCTTCCTGAGGAGAAACACTTTTTGGTCACGATTACCGGCAGTGGTGAAGAACTTTATCAAACAGCTTCTCGGCTTAAGGCTTTTTTAAATGAAGATGGAACATATCAAAGAATTAAAGTGAATCCTGCCAACAATTCACAATACTCCTACACTTTTAAACCTGATCCTATAAGATGGAATATCTTACAAAGGGCCGGCTCAGACTTAAGTTTGTCAGACATTGCAGATATTTCACAGCTTTCTCAGGAGCCCTCTAAACTTGGGGATCTCGAAGTCAATAATGAACAAGTTAGTATCGAAATGAGTTTAAGAGATGAAAGATATACCCAAATTAAGTTTTTAGAAAACTATCCACTTAAAATCCAAAATAAAGTCATCCCCCTTAAAGCTCTTGGTCAGTTTGAATCAGTCAAAACTATTTCCTCCACACACGTCAGAGATGGACAAGAGCAAGTGACTCTCTCAGCATTTCTTGATGATGAAAATAATAACTGGGAGGTTTTGGCCAAGAAAATGGCGAATAAAATAAAAAATAATTTAGATACCATTATAACTTCGGATCAAGTAAGCCTAGAAATCCAATATCCTCAAAAAGAACTTAAGAGTTCCCTAAATCAATTGGCCCAGTCACTGATCCTATCAATAGGACTCATTTTCTTTTTGCTTTGGATGCAATTTCAATCCGTAAAACAAGTATCCATCATAATGATGACTATCCCTTTGGGCATTAGTGGTGTTCTCATTGCTTTGTATGTCTTTAACTCTTATCTTTCCCTAAACTCTGCACTTGGAATCATTCTTCTCAATGGGATAACTGTCAATAATTCCATTCTTTTAACAGAAGTCACTAATGAGCTTAGAAAGAAGGGTCTTAGGGGTCTTGATCTTATTCTTTCCGCGACTAAAAAAAGGCTTAGACCTATTCTTATAACTTCATTAACAACAATTCTTGGTATGTTTCCTGTTGCCTTAGGCCTAGGTGATGGAGGAAAAATCTTACAACCACTCGGTATTGCGGTATGCTTCGGTCTTATCTTTGCCACAGGAATGACTTTATTTGTTGTTCCAATCTTACTCTACCAAAAAGAAAAATCCTTAAATATAACAGAAAATATTGGGCAACCTCTTATATTAAATGAGCAAGACACAACAGCTCAGTCGGAATATTTATCTTAGACCAACACGAACCAATAAAAAAGGCCAGATAAAATCTGGCCTTGTAACTGCATAAAATTTTATTTATTATCGTTTAATATTAAGAACTTCTTGCAACATTTGGTCTGCAGTTGTAATAGTTTTTGTGTTGGCCTGGAAGTTTCTTTGAGCATTCATTAAATTAATAAACTCATCAGCGATATCGACATTAGAAAGCTCAATTGACTTGGCCATAATGTCTCCTCTTCCATCGGCACCAGGTTTACCAACTGCAGCCTGACCAGATTTTCTAGTTTCTTTAAAAAGGTTTTTACCCATTTTAAACAAACCTTCATTGTTTTCAAACTTTGCCACAGAAACTTGCGCAATATCTCTCATCACACCATTATCATATGCTGCCGTTAACACACCATCATCGTTAAATGATAAAGATGAAAGAGTTGCTGCACTCGCCCCATCTTGAGTATGTCTCGCTATTGATGAATCAGATCCAAATTGCGTTGTTGCATCATCACCTTCTCCGCCTTCTGTTAACGACTTACCAAAATCAAATTTTATTTCTTGGCCAGCTTGTGCACCTTTGTTAAAGTTAAAGGCATTCAATGTAGATGTCTCTGATTGAAGCTTTCCTTTTGGATCAAACTGTAAAGTTCCAGTTGCCATTTCAACTAAAGTACCAGGTTGTCCACCCTGAGCATCTTCTCCTGGTATCGTAGCATGATATTGCCATTGGCCATCAGCAACTTTGTTAAAATACATTGTCACTAGCCTTTGTGTACCAACATTATCATAAACAGCAATACTTGTATTAAAGTTTGATGTATCTTCGGGATTATTAATATCAAACTGTTGAATGTCTGCTCTAGAGTCTAAGTTCATTGAAACATTAACATTTTTTGTTGGTTGAGCCGGAATTGTTGTATTTCCTAACTTTATCCGTCCAAGTTTTTCGGTAATTTTCCCTTCTTCATTGGCCTTGAAGCCTAGAACAGGATGACCATCACCATTAATCAATTGCCCGTCTTTATCAAAATGAAAAGAACCATCTCTTGTAAACCCTCTCCCTTTAGGTGTTTCAAGAGCAAAAAACCCATTACCATTTAGGGCCAAATCCGTAATATTTTCTGTTCGATTAATATTACCTTGTGTAAATTTTGGTGTTACGTGAGCTAGTTTCGTACCAGATCCAATCTGATCTCCCCCATCAATACCTTTTAATGATTTTGAAAGTAAATCTTGAAACTCGGCCCTTGAACCTTTAAAACCAAATGTTCCGGCATTGGCAATATTATCACCAGTTACACTCATAGCACTTCCTGCCGCATGTAAACCAGATACACCAATGTTAAATGAAGATAAAATTCCCATGTATGTCCCTCCTAGACCTCAATTTTCTACTTAGGCTGCTGTGATATAAAGATCACAAACTTAAGGTTTCCGGATAGGACCAACCTTGTTTCCTAAATAGTTTCTCTCTTAATTTATAAACATCGTCGAATCAATTTTTGTAAAAATATTCTCCGACATACTTCCTTTATCTACTGCTGTTACTAATTTATTATTTTTAACATCAACTATATAAGCGGCTTTATCAGATACAATTAATGAATTCTGTCCGCCTTTTGCTCGTAATTTACCGATAGCATCCTTCACTTTTGTGTACTCATCGCCATTAAAGTCAATTTTTCTTTCCTCAAGTCTTTTAGCAGCGTGTGTACTAAGACTTATCCCCCCGTGTAAGGGTTTCTGCTCGATTTTTTGATCAAGAAGACTTTTAAACTCACTTACCTCTACGTTTTTAGGTAGCCTATTTGAAACATCGACTTTTTTCTGATTAGACGTCTTTGTTACATTAGGAATAAGGATGTTGTTAATATTCTTTGTCAAAAAAACCTACTTTTTAGTCATCATACACATCAGTAATTCCTGTTGTTGGAATTTGTTGTTGATAAGACTTTATATTATTTTTCTTATTCATGTTATTTAAGTTTACTTTAGCTTGTTCATTTTGTGCAAGAGGCAATTTTTCACTGGAACTTTTTTGCTCCCCCGAACGACCGTAAAGTGCTGCCATCTGCTGTCCTTTATTAACTGATGGTCTATTCTGAAAAGAGTTATTGCCCTCTGTGGTTTTTGCAGAATGAAAGCTATCAACATCTCTTAAGAACACCTTTTTGCCATCAACTTTGAGAACAGTTTCTCCATTCTCGAAAAAAACTGACTGAACTAAACCTGTAGTTTTTGTTTCAACAGCTATTGGATCTGCAGACTGATCCCACGCAAAAACTTGTGTTCTAAATTCCCCTGCTCCAGAATAAGAGTTATCAAGTTGCATTCCATCCCAAGTCACTGTTTGGTTACCGCGACCTATATTCTCTTTCCACATTTCGCCTACCATATTGTTCTTACTATCAAAAATTCGAACTAAAACCTTGGCTGCAGGTTTTGGAAGTGTAAAAAGAATGTCAGCATCTGTTCCTTCTCCCTCATACTTCAAAGAAGAACCTGAAGTCACAACTTCTTTTCCTAAAAAGCTAGCACCATAAAACTTATCTTGCACCTGTTGGTTTTTGGTTAGGCCATCAAATTTTGCATTTAAATTTGAAAGTTGTTCTAATTGTGAAAACTGGGCAAGCTCAGCGGCCATTTTTTCTTGTTTCATAGGATTCATTGGATCTTGATTCTGTAACTGTACAGTTAAAAGCTTTAAGAATTCATCTTTGCCCATTTTATTATGGTTTTTCCCATCAACAATCAAATCATTTTTGGGTTTATAACCTTGAATCTTATTTATGAGTCTTTCTTTTTCTTTTTCTGAAATATTTTGTTTTTCCAAAAGAGCTTTTGCAGCACTCACATCTTTACGTGGTGCCATTTGAACATTTGCGTATGATTGATCTCTTGCTGTTACTGGTCTTCCAATTTCTGGCATACTATGCTACTTCCTGGTCATAATAATGATTCCAGAGTTCCTCTCTTTTACGACTTTCTTGATCTCTTTGTCCTGATTGCGACTGGTGTTGTTGACCTTGAGAACCTTGTCTTGCCAGATGATCTTTTGCACCATCTTGTGAGCTATTTTGATTTGACATATTCTGCGAACTCTCTAGCTTAAAGTCATTGACTTGAATACCTGCTTGAGCAAGATGTCCGAGAAGATCTCTTTGATTTTGTGAGAAGAATTTCGTTGCATCGGCACTACTCGTTCCAATATGAATATTTAAATGATCACCTTGTGCCTTTTGAACTCTCAGATCAACTCGACCTAATTTATCTTGCTCAAAGCTAACATTTAACTCTGGTTGCCCACTGGCCTTTGCTTGTAAAATATAATCTTGAACCTTAGATATAACTTCTTGTGTTGTTTGTGTTTGAGATAACATATTCAAATCAAAAACTTTTCCCGCCTGACTTGAATTTTGTGTATTCATAAGAGATTTGGCCTGCTGAGACTGAGAAAAAGACTCATTCAACATGTCTCCCGCAGAAGAGTCTTTATTTCCTTGGGCCAAAAGTAGGTCTTGTATTTTAGTCTCTTTAGTAGGTATCGAAACCACCTCGGGTAAAGAGGCATCAACCTTTTTTGTAAACAACGATTGCGAAATTGGTTGATAAGCTTTTTTAGCCGCATTCGCCTGCATCGCAGGACTTTGTTTTTGCATAAAGCTGTTAAGATCAAGTAAATTATTATTTATATTTTTTTGTGCAGAAGCTTTACTCGTGGCTTCGTTCATTTGAGCTAATTGAGACTTATCCAAATTCTTTCCAAGACTCACTTTTTGTCCTAAATGAGTTTGATCTAAATTTTTTGAATTAAGTTTTGCTTGGGCCACATCTTTTTGTGAGTTAATCAAATTTAAAGATTTATCTAAGCCATTTTGCCCAGATGCTTTAGATTCTTTTTGCCCCAAAATATTTTTAAGCTCAGCAGAGCCTTGATCATTCTTAATGAGGTTTTGGATTTGTCCTTGATCCTTAGTTAAATTTTGAGCTATTCCTTGATCCTTTTGTTGCTTTAAAAGATCAATCATCGCTTGAGGATCTTTTCCTTTTTGCGCACCTTCCAATAAGCTTTCAAAGCTAACACCATTTTCAAGACTTTGTTGTTCAAGTAACTTTATTGTTTCTGGATCCAGATTTAATTGTGCGCTAAGCATATCTAAAACATCACCCTTACCAGACTGAGGCATCTGCTTTGAATGAATTTGGGATGCGTTAAATATGTTCAGACTTTTCTCCTTTTATAACTCTCAGTGTCTTATTGTTGCATATTAAGATATAATTTTTGAAGTCGGGCAGAAACTTCCTTATCCATGAGATTAAATATCTTAGCTGCTCGCTCTGGTTTAATCTTTTGTAAAATTTTAACTGATATATTTTCTTCCTGTACTGATAAAAGGTCAGCTGCTTTTTGAGGCTTCATTCCAGAGACGACATCCACAAGTTGCCTCACACGCATACTTTCTCCCTTTTTATTTTCATCAATACAGCCAATAATTTTCTTTTTAGTTTTTTCAAGTTCTACAATTTTTTTCGCTAATGATGATTCATTTAGCTTAATTTGTTCTTCTCTAAGTTTTAACTGTTCCACTTGCTTTGCAAGACTTCTTTCTTTATCCATTAATTCTTTAGTTAACTGGGCTATAGATTTCTTTTTTAGAAGCTCAATTTGTCTATCGACTTCCTCTTTTACTTTTTTTTCAAACTCTTTTTGACTGTATATTTTCTTTTCTTCCTTGGCATAAGAAGAAAAGCAAAAAAAACTTATCATTATAAACAATACTTTTCTTTTCAACATAACCCTCACCTATTTTAAATATTGTTTCCAATTTTGAACCTGCTCTTCAATATCTTGATATTGTTTTTTCTCAAGCTCTTTCTTATAAATATCTTTTTCTTTTTCTTTCATTTTATCTAATACTTTTACTTTAGCACGAAGTTGAGCCAGCTCTTGTGTCCTCTCCTCTACGATTGACTCTAAACGATGAATTTCTTCTTGATGTTGCTTGATTGCGGCCATCTTCCCTGCCACAAAATAAGGGTGAAATCTTACTTCTTGCCCTGTGATTCCTTCCCCCATAGCAACTTCATGTGAATCATAAGAAGTCTGAACACTTTTTTGATTTTCTTCTATTCTGTTTTTATGTTGTGAAATCTGAACCTGTAATCTTCCCAACTCCATCTTACACTGCTCTTCTTTTAATTTTCTTATTTTGAGTAATGCCTCTAATTTAAATTTATATCCTTTCATGATTCATCCTCTTGGGAAAAACCAGGATCGACTTGTGCTTCACCTTTTCGAGCAATATCAACCATACGATCGTAAATATCATCGATGCTAGATGACTCTTCAACCCTTTGTTGAAGAAGATTGATAAGATCATTATAAACAACCATAGCTTTGTCGACCTTAGGGTTTGTTCCAGGAGCATAAGCCCCAACATTTATTAAGTCTTCCGACTCTTTATACGCCCCTAATAAATCTCTTAAATGTCCAGAGACAATCGTATGTTCTCTTGGAACAACTTTCCCCATAACTCTTGATACTGACTCTAAGACGTCAATGGCAGGATAATGATTTCGAGCTGCCAGTTCTCGACTTAAGACAATATGCCCATCAGATATGGCCCTTACTGCATCTGCAATAGGCTCATCCATATCTCCACCTTCAACTAAGACTGTATATATTCCTGTAATTGAGCCAGAGTCTTTTTTTGTTCCGGCCCTTTCCATCAGTTTTGGTAGTTTTGCAAACACTGAAGGCCCATAGCCTTTTTGCCCTGGGGGTTCACCAGAACTCATACCAATCTCTCTATTGGCCATTGCAAATCTTGTAATCGAATCCATCATCAAAATAACATCATTATTTTGGTCTCTAAAATATTCCGCAATAGTCGTCGCTGTATACGCAGCTTTAGCCCGAATTAAGGGCGACTTATCTGAGGTGGCCACAACAATAACTGAACGCTTAAGCCCCTCTTCTCCTAAGTCTGATTCAATAAACTCTAAAACTTCACGTCCCCGTTCACCAATAAGAGCTATAACATTAATATCCGCAGAAGTATTTCGAGCAATCATCCCCATTAAGGTCGACTTCCCTACCCCCGAACCGGCCATAATCGCCATCCTCTGACCTTTCCCAGCGGTGATAAAAGAATTAATAGCGTTTACACCTGTATCCAAAGGCTGCCGAATAGGGGGTCTTTCAAGAGGATTAATAGGTTCTCCAAATATTGATCTTGTTTCTAATCCTTCTTCATGCAAAGGCCCCTTACCGTCAATAGGATTACCTTGAAAATCAACAACTCGACCCAACATAGCATCTGAGACCTTAACTGTTGTGGTTAAATCTTTGAGATATATTTTAGTTTCTGAATTAATTCCTGGTAGGTCATCATACGGCATGACTTTACATCTTTCTCCATTAATTCCTACCACCTCACCTAAACATGTCTGGCCTGTTTGAGTTCTAAACTCAACACAACATCCCATAACAGCACGAGGAAGTGTTGCTTCAAAGAGCATTCCATGACTAGAAAGAACTTTACCAATATTTTGGTAGGGAGTACTTGATTCAAATTCACGATAAATTTGAGAAAAATCTAAAACGTCATTATTCATTCAAACCTACACTATGAAAAAGTTTATCAATAGATTTAAATTGAGCATCCAAAGAACCATCGATAACAGTGTTTTCAGACTCAAGTTTTATTCCATTTTCACTCATTTCAAAATCAGTTTCGACCCGAACATTTGTTAACTTGCCCACTTTTCTTTCTACAATTTTAATAATTTCTGGCATATAACCAAAAGCTTCCTCATTAACATGCACGACCAAATTAGCTTTTGAGTTTATTTCATGAATAAGTTTTTCTAAAAGTCTTGCTAAGTAATATTTCTCATCGACTTCTTTTAAGATCACCCATTTAGATAAGTTTTTAACCATCAGATAGGCATTCTCTTTGGAGCTCGAATAGATATCCTTCACTTGTGTTTGGATGGAATTAAGTTGCTCAACAAAATGATTAATCTTCTCTTCAAATTCCAGTTTAGCTTCAGCATAAGCCTTTTCATGTCCTTCCTTGAGCCCATGTTCATAGCCTTCTTGCACTGCCTGATGCTTAAGATTCTCTACCCTTCTGGCCACTTCTTCTTCCACTCTTTTCTCATAATCATCTGTAGCCTGTTTTTGTAAGCCTCTATGTTCTTTGACAACTGGAAAGATCTCAAAAGATGTCGCTGCTTCATGTCTTCTTTCTTTGCGAATTTTCTCAGGAGTAAGCTCATGTTTTAAATTTTCAGCATCGTTTAATGATATGAAATGGAAGTCCTCATTAGCAGAACTCATCACTTCACCTGCTGGATTTAATTCACCAAAGTTATAGTCTTTAACACTTGTCTGATTTTTTAAAACACTCACTAAACATTCTCCTTATTACTAGACAAATGAATCACCTTCTCCGCCTCTACTAATAACAGCTTTTCCTTTGGCCTCTAGATCTTTCACCTGTTGGACAATTTCTTGTTGTGCTTTCTCAACATCTGAAAGTTTTGTTGGTCCAAGGGCCTCAAGATCTTCTTGTAATAATGTCGCCGCACGATTAGACATATTTTTAAATAGAAGTGATTTGATTTCCTCTGGAGCCGTTTTAAGTGCAATGGTAAGTTTCTGATTATCCACAACTTTGAGCAACTCTTGAATACCTTTTCCATCAACATAAACCAGATCTTCAAAAACAAACATGAGTTTTCTAATTTCTTCGGCTAACTCAGGATCTTTTTCTTCTACTCTGGCCATAACATTTTTCTCAGAGTTTTTATCCATCATATTAAGCATGTCTGCAATTGGCTCTACACCACCAAGTTGTTGGGTATCAATTGAACCAAGAGTCGAAAGCTCTGTCTTAAGTACATCATCTAACTGAGCAATCAGCTCTGGTGAAACGAAGTCAAGGTTGGCAACTCTTAGAACCACCTCGGCTTGAAGCCCTTCTGGCAGTTTTCGTAAAACATCAACTTTTCTTTCCGTAGATAAATGCGCGATAATCAAAGCTATAGTTTGAGGATGTTCATTAATTAAAAAGTTAGCCAATGTTCTCGTATCAACTAATTCTAAAGACTCTAAAGTATTGGCCGATCCAACCTCTACAACTTGTCCTAATAATTGCTTGGCTCTATCTTCACCCAAAGTTCCAAGAATAAAATCCTTTCCTTTATTCTCTGAAAACAAAAGGTCATTATCTTCATTTAAAGCGGAGTAAAATTCCTCCAAAACTTTTTTAACCATCCATATAGGGGATTTTGTTAAGACCGCCATTTGATTGATAAGACGTTTTACATCATTATCTTTCATATGCTGAAAAATAAGCTTTGCAGGACTCGGTCCCAACGAACTCATCAAAATTGCCGATTTGTCTAAGCCAGTCAGTAATGCATACTCTACATCGGGCTCTAACGTCTTACTTGAATCTGCCATTTTAAACCTCTATATTAAGCTATCTCTCTACTTGTCTCTTGAGAATGAATCATTTCATGAACAACTTGTGCTGCCTTAGCCGGATTGGCCTCTACTAGATTTATAATTCGTTCTCTTATCATATTTCCTTCAATCTTTTCTGGATTCATCTTATCTTCAATTGTGGGTAAAGCATCTTCCAGTCCGGGAAGCTTTTGATTGGCCTGAATCTTCTCCAGTTCTTCAATGGTTTTTGGAAGAAAGTCCTCAATAGACTCAACAGTATTTTCCGTTACCCACTGGATAAAAGGTCTGACAACAACAAAGAAAAGCAATGAGATCAAAACACCTATCATAAGGTACTTTGTTAAATTTTTAATTATTTCTCTATTCTCTCTTTGTCTTAATAAAGCTTCTGCCTCAGAAAGATCTTCTTTAGCAAACTCCATATTTTTAATGACAATTTTATCACCCCTTGCTTCACTTATTCCAATCGCCGAAGCCACAATGGCTTGAAAGTTAGCAATTTCGGCATCACTCCAAGGCTCATACTTTGTTACAGGCAGCCCGTCTTCATTTAAAACGGCTTCACCATTTTCATCTAAAACAGGGATCCTTTTGCCATCGACCATAACAGCTACAGATAAAGCTTGAATCTCTGCAGTTGGTTTTTTTGACTTGATCACTGTTTTTGGAACATTATAATTTCTTGTAACCAGAGATTTATCTACATTATTTCTCGTCTCTGGTATTCCTGGTTGAGGTTGTTCTCCAGGAAGATTACTTCTTGCTCCAGGTATTCCTTGTGGCGAAGGTCTAGAGCCTTCTAAGTTTTGCTTATTATTAACTTCTGAATACACGGCAGTGTTTTCACCGTCATATAAAGTCTTTGTTTGATAAGATTCAGTAAAGTCCATTTTAGCATTGACTTTAGCAATAACTTTTCCTTCTCCAACAACTCTTTTTAATATTTCTTCAATTTGGCTTTCATATTGTCCATTAACTTTGGACTCCAAAGCTAAGCGATTGGCCGTATGTTGGGCCATTGGGTCACCAATATTTTCAGTTAGTTTTTCACCTTTTGAATCAATAATAACAACATTTTTCACACGCATGCCATCAACACTTGCCGAAACTAAATGTTGAATCCCTTTAATCTCTTCTTTGGTTAGGGTTAAACCTCGCTCTAAATCTAAAACGACAGATGCTCCAGGTGGTTTTTTCTCTGAAACAAAGGGACTAGACTCAGGTAATGAAAGGTGAACTCTCGCCCTTTTAATTCCCCTGATATGTTTAATGGTTTTCATAAGCTCGCCCTCTAAGGCCCTTTGCTTATTAATCTTTTGAACAAAGCTGGTTGTTCCAAAAGCCTGATTATCAAAAACCTCATAACCAACAGTTGAATTAAAATTGACTCCCATTTTAGCAATTTCAAGTCGCATATTATCAACTTGATCTTCTGGGACATAGATTTCTTGGCCCCCTTTTTTGGGTTGGAAAGCAATTTTCCCATTATTTAAAATCTGTTGAATTTTAGCTGAGTCTTCTTTACTTAGATCTGAATAAAGGAGTTTGTATTGAGTCTTTGTGGCCCAAATTACAATCATAACCATCGCAAAAACAATCGCTCCACTTATGAGAAACAAACTCACTCTTCTTCGAGAGTCTAATGAACGATAAAACTCAATAAAATTTTCTACAACCTGATTTAAAAATTCTTGCAAGTGAATCCTCCTGATTCAATCTTCATATTCTTCTTGATTAAACCTGCATTTTCATTATTTCTTTATATGCGTCAATAACTTTTAACCGAACTTGGTTCATTTGTTTAAAAGCAATATCCGCTTTCTCTACTGCTAAAAGTGTTTCATGTAAGTTCTTGGACTCGCCACTTGCTAACTTTTGCATGGCCACATTAGCATCTTGCTGTAAGCCATTAACCTTAGCAATTGAATTAGCAAGAAAGTCACCAAAAGATTGATTCGACTCAGAGGCTTCTTCCATCGGAGGGAAGTCCCCTCTAAAGTCAACTTTGCTTCCTAGCTCAACCGACTTCGACCAGTTATCGACATTATAATTTTTTAATGTACTTGCCATTTGTCCAACAGAATGAATGGCCATAAGTTATCTCCTCTTTTATCTACCAATCTCTAAGGCTTTCTGGGCCATACCTTTGGTAATTTTTAAACTCTTCATGTTTGCTTCATAAGCTCTTTGGGCCGTTAAAAGGTCGGCCATCTCAACCATGACATTAATATTCGGATAGGCCACGTAACCTTCCTTATTTGCATCGGGGTGAGTAGGATCGTACTTCAATACTGGTGGCTTATCACTATTAATAACTTCAGTTGCATGAACCGTCTGAGCTTGGGCATCAATTTCTCCCTCTAAAACTTCAGAAAATGAATCTCTCGCTGGCTCTGAACCAAACACAACTTTTTTAGGTCTATATGGACCCCCTTCAGCTGTTCTCGTTGTTTGAGCATTAGCAATATTAGAGTTTATAGCTTCCGTACGTTTTAAGTTAGCTCTTAAACCACTAGCACTTATTTTCATACTTTTAAGCAAATCCATACTTTATCCTTACCTTTCAGAGTTTATTGTGTACTTCATCAGTCCAAGTTTTTTATTCATAAGCTGGACTAAAGCATCATACATCACTTTATTTTCGGCCATTAAGGCCATCTCTTCTTGAACATCGACAGTATTACCATCTTCACTTACGACACCATTAGGGTCTTCATAGACTTCGGGTTGTAAATTATTAAACCCACCACTACCAACATCATAATGTCGAGGTCCATCAGTATTCATTCCCATTTGTCCATCAACATCTAAGGCCCTGGCCAAAGCTTTTTCAAAGTCTATTCTTTTGGACTTATAACCAGGAACATCTTTATTTGCGATATTAGATGAGATAATCTCTTGTCTCATCTCACGAAATTTTGTCGCCGCAGCTAATGCTTGTAATGTTTTGTCATTGACGTTCATAAAACTTACCTTAAGTTTACAAAGTAATTATTTCCTTCACCTCTATATTCATTAATTTTATTTCTTAATGTTCTAATAGAGACGCCAAGAATCTTTGCTGCTTGAGTTCTGTTTTCAGAAGTATGAATAAGTGCCTTTTTAATAAGAAGTCTCTCAGCTTCTTTTAAAGACATTAATCTCATTCCATCTTCATCGATATCATTTGCTACCGTTTCTGCTTTCTTCTCTCCAATCTCAATTGCGCTTACATCAATCTCTTCACCACTAGAATTTTCAATTGTACTTTCAATCACTGACTTCAACTCTGCAACATTATGGGCCCAATAAAAACTTGCGATTTTCTTTTTTGCTTCATCAGAAAAATTGACTTCACCTCTATTATTCTCTTTCGCGTATTCATTTGCAAAAAAGCTTGCTAATTCTTCGATATCACTGTCGCGCTCTCTAAGAGGTATAAGCGTTATTTGTGAACCGGAGAAATAAGTATAAAGGGCACGATAAAATCTTCCTGCTCCAACGTATTTAGAGAGGTTCTTTGATGTTGTGGCCATGACACGAACATCTAAGTCATAATCAGAAAGTTCTTGTAAAATTTGATAGAGTCTCTTTTGAAATTTCTCATCTAAAGCATCAATATTGGATAGGATAACTGATCCCCCATTTGATCTTTCAAGAACACCTTTATTAAAACGTCCTTCTTCATCTCTATAACCAAGAATTTCATTTTCAACTGTCTGTGCCTCTTGAGAACAATCAACTGTTAATAAAGGTAATGATGATCTCGCCGACTTTGTATGGATGAACTGACAAATTGTTTTCTTCCCAGACCCAGATTCTCCAACAATAAGAACTGGTGCTTTAGTGACTGCCACATTTCCTGCAAATTCAATAGCCTTGATAAACTTTGGGTGATTTCCTACCAACCTTAATTCTGATGCAAACATTAGACCTCCTGTCTTTGTTATAATTAAATTGTCTTATTCTTTAATTCAAGCGTAGATAACTCCGATCTCGCTAACCCTTTTAAATACTCCGGTACATTTTTATCATTTAGCAATTCCTCTAAAAGCTTCCTGCCTTTATTCTCATTGCGATTATTAATTTGGGCAACAGCGCCAATATACTTAACCCTCATCAAATATTGAGATTGCGAAAAGTCAGCTAAAAATTCCTCTGTTTTAGCTGTCAATAACTCATAATTAATATTCTCTTCAGAAAAAAGTGATTCAATATATAAATAGTCCGCTCTTCCAACTAGCTCTTTGTATTTTGGGCGTAAATTTCTTCTCAAATCATTCGTCAAAGCCGCATTTTTTCGACGAAACACCTTGGGTTCAGAAGACTCATATAAAGATTCAAGATAGGCTTTCAGCATTGTTAAATTTTGTCCTGGTGTAAGAATATTATTGAGATTAGGCTTAACAAGTAAAGATTCAAAACTTGTTACCCCTTCATTATATTTTTTCAAATGATAGGAAACAAGCCCATTGTAAAATTTATAATTTATATTCTTATTATTTTTATTTTTCTCCAACAATTTCGCTAAGCCTTTATAATCATTTTGTTTTAACAGAGAGTTTATTTCTAACTCTAAAACATAATCACTTGATGATATTTTTTTATAAGGTTTAACCCATAAAGGGAAACGTCGTACACGTTTTTCATTAATACTTTTTAAGTCTGAAAGAACTCTTTGATAAGACTTAAATAACCCTAATTTTATATAACTGTCTGCTACGATAAAATTCAAATAAGGATTTCTTGCGACCTTATTATTATATCGTTTTTTATAAATTTCCCAGAGTTTAACAGCTCTAGCATAATCTTCTTTAATATAACTTTCTTGAATAACTCCTAAAACGACCTCAGCACCATCCCCATGAAAAGTTCTTTGATCAATCTGTCTCAGATTATCTAAAGGTAACGCTGATAAATATGATAATGCTTCAGAATACTTCTCTGAACTCAACATTGTTCTCAGACGTGTTAACCATAAAAGCTTTTTTAACTGAAGATCTAAATTTCTTCTCTCGCCCTCTGTCGCTTGTAAAAACGCAATTGTTTCTACGTCTTTATCATTTAAAGATTTATTTCTAGCAACCCTTAAACCGACATAACGCATTTTCGCTTCATACCGAGTTTTTAAGTCTGACGACTTATTAATCGCATCTTGATATAATCTTAGAGTTTTATCAACATCTTCATTTAATAAGTCATAGGACAAAGCTATCCTTAACCTTGCTTGACCTGTTTTAGTTAAACTTGAATATTTATCAATGAGTTCATCAAAAAGTTTAACTGCCTTTTTATATTCGCCTTGTCTAAAAAATGACTCTGCTGTATTAAAAAGAATACTGGGATGAATGGGTTTAACAAGTGATGCTTGATTTGTTTTAAACTGTGCTATCACCTGGGATGTTTCATCTTGATATAAATGAACATAGGAAATATAGGCCAAGCCGACTTGCTTAGGAAGAACTCGCATAACTGCTTTATTACCTAAGAATTCTTTTATTTTTTCAATTTGTTTTAAATTTGCTAAAGAATTTAAAATAACTTTTGAGCTATAGATAATCATTTCATCATCAAAGTCTTCAGAGGCTTTTACATAAAGAGATTTAGCATAATTCAGAGCTTGAATATAATCTTTTTCATCTTTAGAATATTGAATTAAATAACGTAGAACTGCTTTATTTAATTCATAGTCTTCAGAAGAATCAATAATATTAGTGAGGATATTTCTCGCAGCTGCCAACACACCAGCCTTCGAAAAGTCTTTAGCAGGAACAATATCCCCTGCTTCATCCATTTTGCTGGAATAGACTGGCTTAATTTTTGTTTTAATGACATTCTTAATCATTGAAACAGCTTTCATAAAATCATTTAAATTTTTATTATTATCTCTTCCATACTTCTCTTCATAAAGCTTAATTGATCTCGTCATTAAACCCCATTGCTCTTTGCGATAAAAGTTTATATTAAGCTGCATATGGGCCTGTTTTTTATCTGCTAAATACTCTCTATCTTTAATATGATACAAAAAGTCCGGAGCTTTAATATTCAAAGAAATATCATCGGCTAAAGGAGGAATAAAAGCATCGTAATTCCAAAGAAAAGCTGCTCCATATCTAAAATCGCGATACCCCTTACTGCTTTGATTTGAAATCACTTCCTCAGGGTTAATAACTTTAAGACGAGCAGTCTTATCAACGGCTAAAACTTTCTCAACTTTGTCTGAAGTTTTCTTTTTAGCTCTAGGCTTTGTTTTTGTCTTTGTAGGAGGTGTATTAAGCTTTGCCACTTTAGGAGGGGCCTGGACAGCTGCCTCTTTAACCGCTACGACATCTTGATTAACCCAAAAATCTAAAATATAAGCTTGTTGATCTGATTTATAAAAATTAAAAAGCTCAATAGAATTATCTTTTAATACAACTTCTAACTTGTAAGCATCTCCTGGAACTTTAGGCTCAAAGAAGCGAAAACTTGAATGATAATCTTTTTTACGAGAAATTTTTGCTATATCTTCTGAAAGTTTTTCAAAAAACTCAGCATCGATACTTTGAAGAATAACTTTATTTTGAGACTTATTAATTTTTAATTGTTCTTTTAAAGAAGATATTGTCCAACGCAAATAGGACTTCTCAGACTTTTGAACTAATGACTGGGCAAAAAGATTACTAGCAAATGCTGTGCATAGTAAGAAGAATGTCAAAAAATTGAAACATAACTTCATTGTTCAAAACGTCCTGTTTACTTTTTATTGAGGTTTAACATCCTATTAAACCTTCTCCCTTAACTATTGTACTATATTTTGGAGATGAAAAAAGGAAAATTTTACTCCTAGGAATTTTTTTTCCCGTCAAAAAACAAACATAAACTTAACTTATTGATTTTAGTGCTTTATACAGGAAAATGCTTGAGCAAAAATCTCTAGGAAAAAACTTCTTGAATATGCCCATTAGACAATTCAATAAAAAGCTTATTCTCTTTTCTTAGAAGTTTTTCTGAAGGTTTTATAGAGTGAGATATTTTTTCTAATTGAGAGTCACAGAAAAAGTTTAAAAATTTTTCCTCCCGCTCCATTGCTATAATCCTGCCACTCTTAGTTTTAAAGCTTAAATGGCCATGATAAAAAACGAGTTCTAAATACTCCAAAGAAACTAACCACTCATAAGAAAGACCCGACTTAGAATGGAGATAACGAAAAGAACATAGGTATTTTTTATTAATATTCAACAAATACCAATGGGCCAAATCGTTTATACCTTTCTCACTTGAAGCTTGATAAACAACCTCATACTTATGGATCCAATTATTATGCCTAGGTAAAGAACATTTTATCTTTCCCATTAGTTTGAGACAGCTAAGCTGATTTAAATAATCAATAAGATCACCATGGGATTCACAAGCATAAATCTTTTGAGTTCTATGAGTTGATCTCATTAAAATATGAGATAGCACCAAATCGAGCGCCTTATTCTTGGGTAAGTACAGATAATAAGCATCGGCCATTTTGAGATTCACTGTCATATCACCTAAACAAATAGCCTCAGAACACAAATTTAATCTCTTTAGTGCCTTTTTTACAAAACTCACTCTTTGTTGAATATTTTCCACCCCCAAGCAGTTTTTTAAACCCAAAAACTGAGATAAAAAAACTCCTCGAGCATGTCCTGCACCTACGTCTAGTAAGACTTCTTCATCCTCTAAATCAGCTAATATATGGTAATAATCCAAATAAGGCGTCAACAAAGCATCTGGCTGAATCCCAGCATAAGCTTCATCTTTTGAGGACAGGATAGTGGCTTCAACTTTTTCAAGATCTTTAATAAAAAAAGTATCAAGTATTCGATTAAGTTCGAGAATTTTCTCAACTGAAGTTTGGCTCTTAGTTTTAATGATTAATTCTCTAAGTTCTAGAGGAGTCATTCAACTTAAATATGAAGAGATTTCTTTTTCATTTTTTCTATTAAAGTTGTTCGATTCAAGCTTAAAAGTTTTGAGGCTTGGTTCTTATTGCCTTCAGTATAACTAAGGGCCTGTAAGATAAGCGAGTCTTCAATATCTGATAAAACTTTTTTTAGATCAACTCCATCTTCTGGTAATTCAAAAATATGTTTATAATGATCAGTAGATAAAGGATTATGTCTAAATATTTTTGCCGGTAAATCTTCTGGAAGGATTTCATTCCCTCCTCTTAAGATAACAAGTCGTTCAATAATATTTTCTAACTCTCGAACATTGCCTGGCCAATCATAATTTAACAGCATTCCTAAGGCTTCTTGAGAGAAGCTAATAGCATTCGAATAATCTGCACTAACAAAACGATTAGCAAAATATGAAATGAGTAAAGGTATGTCTTCCTTTCTTTCCTTAAGTGCAGGAACTTTGATAGGAATAACATTCAAACGATAAAACAAGTCTTCACGAAAAGTATTATCTTCAACCATTTTCTCTAAATCTCTATGGGTAGCTGCGATTACTCTAGTATCTACATTTATTGGATTCGTTGAGCCAACCGGTTCTATAATTTTACTCTGTAAAACACGCAATAACTTCACTTGTAAGAGATGAGGCATATCACCAATTTCATCTAAAAAAATCGTTCCCTCGTGAGCTGTTTCAAATCGCCCTTTACGATCTGAGATCGCTCCCGTAAATGATCCTTTGGTATGCCCAAATAATTCACTCTCTAAGAGATCTCTTGGTATGGCCCCACAATTAACTGAGACTTGATTTTTATGATTTCTTGAGGAGAGCTTATGAATCGCGCCTGCCACTAATTCTTTTCCTGTCCCCGAAGCTCCTGTCACAAGAACTGTAGACTCTGTAAGGGCCACCTTTTCAATTCGCTCAAAAACATCTTTCATCACCTTGGAACGACCAATCATCCCACAAAAAAAGTCTTCATCTGTAGGCTCTTCGATTTGTATTTTTCCGAGTTGTTTTTGATTTTTACTCTCCGCTAATGTTGACTTTGACCTAAGTAAGCTAACAGCTATCCCTAATTTATTTGAAATCGCCTCCATCACTAACTTTTGTAAAACTTCAAGTTCAAAAGGCTTAGTTAAATAGTGATAAACGCCTTTCTTCGTCGCAGCGATTGCTGTTTCAATAGAAGCAAAACCTGTCATCACAATCGACACAAAATTAAAGTTTTTATCTTTTAAGTTATCGATCAAATGTAACCCATCTGCTCCATGCTCTAAACTAATATCAGTGATCAAACAAAATGGAGTGCTTCGATTTGGCATATTTAACAAATGGCTCAAACAATCCATTGAATTCACAAATAACTCAACTTCGCATTTTAAAGTTTTCATCAAAAACTTTTTAATGCTCAAACCTAAGACCTTATCATCTTCGACAATTAATATTTTGGGATTTAAACCAAAAGACTCCAGTTCATCCGCTTCAGTGCTAAGTTGATTTTGTGAACCTTTATCCTGGTAAGAATCGTGTAAAAATTGTAAATCATTCATTGATTTTTCTCCTCAATCTCTCATTTAAAATGCTAGCTGAGTTGGGAGGGGGTGTCAAATTTTAGACACCAAGAAAAACTTGCATCATCTTACTAAGTTGGCCAAGTATTTAATATATAATAAAAATTCTTAACCGACCTCATATGGATGACCACTTTTCAACTAAATAATTTACTTTCTTTTAATTACTTATGAGTATCTTGAACTTTCAACCTCATATT
>PAKC01000024.1 GCA_002706205.1 Halobacteriovoraceae bacterium | reverse complement strand
TCCGATCGATGCATTGGCCAGAACAACATTTCCGATTACGGTAAAAGAAGAATTTAAAAATGTATTTTTTCAGCTTGAACCAAATGATTTTAGTTTTGAAAATTATATTGTAGAGCATTACTCACACGTCATCAGTATTAAAAATCTTTTACTTTATTATTTGGAAAGCTTTCCTGTACTTGAAAACTGTAGGTTTAAAGACTATGAAGCTAAATGACTTAAAAAATCGTATTTCTCAATTAGAATATAATAATTTTTATCCCTTATTTTTTACTCTAATATTTATTTTTATTTTGATTCAATATTCATTTAATTCTCTGGATGCGATTTTTTATGATCTTTGGACCCGTTCAAATTTTTTAACGACGGATACAAAAAAAATAATTTCTATCACCATTGATGAAGAAAGTGATCAATTCTTGGGAGAAACATATCCTTATACTTATGCAACTCATATAAGATTTTTGGACAAATTAATCGCTGATGGTCCAAAAGGCATAGGTTATATTATTCCTTTTAACAAACCAAAAACACAGCTAGATGTAACTCATTTGCAAGAATTTAAAGCGATAATAAATAGTTATAAGAGCAAGGGAAATATTTTTAGAATAGGGATTACCCGAGAGCAGCAATATCAGGGGTATCCTCCAAGACCACTAGAGGACCTGGGAGTTTCACTATCACTGATTGACAAGGATGAAAGTCACTTTGCAAGAGATGATGTTGTCAGAAGGGCCTTATTAAATATTTCAGGTGAAGATTCATTTCATTTATGGCTGGTAAATCAATATCAACAAGCGACTAAGAAAGATGTTGTTGACGCAACAAGTTTAAAGGGTTCCTATTATGACCTTGAGTCCGATGCGACCTTTAGTCTGTTTAAATATGCGAATAATCCCAATAAACTTGAGTCTTATCAAACAATTCCATTTCATCGAGTAGTAGTGGGAAATTTTCCCAAAGGTCTATTTGAAAACAAAATTGTGGTTATTGGCTCAAAGTATCTTTCAAAAATAGATGATTTTGTTTTTACTCCCTTTGGCAAAGAAGGAAATAAAGCTCCTAAGATTAATGTTCATACTGAAATATTAAATGCTTTATTACAACAGAATACTGTTTATTCTGTTCCAGCATGGATCACAGATTTAATCTCAATTCTTATTGCGATTTTTTTGTCTTTTATTATTTCTAAGGTACAGCCGACAAAAGGCTTATTGATTACGATGAGTATTATGCTCGGAATCTTTCTTGTCACTTATTTATGTTTTATTACGTTGGGGCTTTGGCTTAAAATATCTCATGTTATCTTAAGCGTTTTTGTTGTTTATTATATATGGGTTCCTTTTAGGGCAATTGGTGAGTATCAAACGAGATATGCGATTCAAGAAGAAACAAAAGTTTTAAAGAAGGTGGACAAGTTAAAGCAAAATTTCATCTCTCTTATGAGTCATGACCTCAAGACTCCTGTTGCTAAAATTGCTGGAATTGCAGATATATTAAAGGTGCAGTATGACAACAGTAAAAAGCAAGATGAGCTTTTGACAAATATTGTTGAGTCAACGAAGGAATTAAATAATTTTATTACGTCTATTCTAGATTTAACAAAAATAGAGTCTAGAGAATTAGCTTTGAAATTAGAAAATAAGGATGTGAATAATCTTATTGAGGATACAGTTAAAAAACTTCGCTTTGAAGCTAATGCAAAAAATATGAAAATTTCAACGCAATTAGGTCCTTTATATCCAATCCAAATTGATGTGAATTTGATCAATAGAGTCCTTGGTAATATTATTGGGAATGCGATCAAGTATGCAGGAGATGGGGCAAATATCCATGTTAAAACTTGGGATGATGAGGACTGGGTTTATATAGAAATCGCTGATACAGGAAAAGGAATTGCCGCAGAAGACCTAGAAAACATATTTGAGAAGTTCTATCGTGTAAAAAACGATGAGAGTCATAAAATAAAGGGTTCTGGCCTAGGACTTTATTTGGTAAAATATTTTATCGAGCTTCATAAAGGAATTATTGAAGTTCAGTCGAATCTAGGTGAAGGAACGACTTTTTTGATACAGTTAAAAAATGAATAAAGGGAGTTTTCCATGCATAAAGTATTGGTTGTAGATGATGATAAAGTGTTGCAGCAGTCGGTAAAGCAAGCTTTGGAATATCATCATTTTAAAGTTGATGTCGCAGATAATGGAAAAGAAGCTGTTGGAGCAGTATATCGAGAGAAATATGATTTGGTTGTCATGGATGTAAATATGCCAGAGATGGATGGGCTAGAAGCACTCACCCAAATTAAACAACATGACTCTTCGATTATTGTGTTGATTTTAACGGCTTATTCGAATGTTTCTGATGCAGTGAGAGCTGTTAAAGAAGGAGCATTTAATTATTTGGAAAAGCCTATTACGTCAGATAATTTAGTGGCTTTAATAAAAAGAGCTTTAAAAGCGAGATCAATGGTAGAAACTACTGCCTTTAGTGCTCCTACATTGTCTTTAGGTAATGATGCTGAAGATAAGTTTGTTGGAGAGTCAAACTCAATGCAAAAAGTCTTTGATGTTATTGGAAAGCTCGCCAAAGTAAATACTCCCGTTTTAATTCGGGGAGAGTCTGGTACTGGTAAAGAATTAGTCGCCAGAGCAATTCATTATAATGGTCCACGAAAAGATAATAAGTTTGTGGCTGTGAATTGTGGGGCCATTACAGAAGGCTTAATAGAGTCAGAACTTTTTGGCCATGAAAAAGGTGCTTTTACTGGAGCAGATGCAAGAAAAATCGGAAAATTTCAATATGCAGAGGGGGGAACTTTATTTTTGGATGAAATAGGCGATATCTCACCACAAATGCAGGTAAAGCTTTTGAGGGTTTTACAGGAAAAAAAGTTTATTCCTGTAGGTTCAAACCGTGAAATTACAGTTGATGTACGAATTATCGCTGCTTCTCATCAACCTTTTGAAAAATTGATTAAAGAAGGAAAGTTTAGAGAAGATCTATTTTACAGATTAAACGTCTTGCCAGTTTATTTGCCACCTCTGAGAGATCGAAATACTGATATCCCCCATCTTGTTAACTATTACGTAAATTATTTTAATAATGTTCATGGGCTTGAAATAAAAGGAACATCGCCTGAAGCAATGGAAGCCATGCAAAAGTATTCTTGGCCAGGTAACATACGTGAACTGAGAAATACTATAGAGCATAGTTTTATCATGGAGTCTTCTGACCAACTAACCTATGCAGCTTTACCTCATAAGATTAAAAATCAAGATGGAGGACAGGAATATGCTCCAAATGAGTCAAGTGATTCTATAATTGACTTTAAGGGGATAAAAGACTCTGTCTTGGATGAAGGTCGTGAAAGCTCACCTGGTGATGATTTTCAATTTACTTTTGCAACGAAAGAGGATGGACATGTTAAATTGGACTTTCAAGTTGCAAAAGATAGATTTGAAGAAGAATTTATTGTTCAAGCCTTAAGACTTAATAAAGGTAAAATTAATCAAACGGCTTTAAATGCAAATATTCCAAAGAAAACATTATTAAGAAAAATTGAGAAATATGAGATTAACCCCAAAGATTTTTATAGTTAGGACATAAATGAAAAAATTAAGCTTATACCTGTTAGTTATATTGACGATTATTGTTGTTGATCAAGTGAGTAAAATTTATGTCTTTCACAATTTTTTTCTTGGAGAGTCTGTTCCAGTTATTGATGGCTTTTTTAATTTAACATATGTTCGAAACTCTGGTGCAGCATTTGGTTTTGGTGGAGCATTCCACGACTGGATTAGATATGCATTGTTTTTAGCACTACCTGTTATCGCGTGTGTTTGGCTTAGTGTTTTATTGGTTAAATCAATTGATGGTCCAAAGATTATGAGTTGGGCCTATGCTTTAATTTTGGGAGGAGCGATTGGAAACTTAATTGATAGGTTTCGTTTAGATTTTGTGGTGGATTTTTTTGATTTTTATATTGGGGATTATCATTTCGCCACATTTAATGTTGCTGACTCGGCAATAACAATTGCTGCTGGCCTTATCATTATAGATTTTTTTCTTCATAAGAAAACTTCTGAAGAAGTAAATGCAAATTAAAAATGTTACCTTATTTTAGTGTATTTGGTTTTGAAATTTACACGTATCCTTTAGTTTTAGGTATTGCTTGGGCAGTAGGCTATCATTTTTCAGAGTTTCTTATAAAGCTTAAAAACTTAAATATAAAAAACTTTAAACTCTATTTTGCATTGATTTTTCTTATGAGTTGGCTAGGCGCAAAGTCTTTTTTTCTTCTCACTATCAATAGAGAAGCTTCTGAAGCTGCTTTTAAAAATACAAATTTTTGGCTTGGTGGGGGCTTTGTTTTCTATGGTGGACTTATTTTTGCCATTTTCACAACGCTTGTTTATGCAAAAATCAAAAGTATACCCATTCAAAACTTTCGTTTCTGCCTCCCTGTTGTTGCTCTGGGCCATGGGCTGGGTAGAATAGGTTGTATGTTAGCGGGTTGTTGTTATGGGACAGTAACTGATTGCTTCCTCTCTGTTGAGCTACATGGCCATGAAAGACATCCTGTTCAATTGTATGAGTCGATGGGATTATTAATTCTAGCTTATATTTGTTATCGAAGATATAAGATGGGTCGTGAGCTTATTTTGTTTTACATTGTTAGTTATTCAATTCTCAGGTTTATTACAGAATTTTTTAGAGGGGATATGATACGAGGCGTATATTCTTTTGGGCTGTCAACCTCCCAGATCATTTCTGTTGTTTTCATTACGTTAGCTTTTGTTTTTTATCTTTTATCAAAAAAATATCCTATCATTAAATAAAATTTTCCCTTCGGACACCTAGAAATTTTGAATAGTTAAAAGTAAGTTCAATATTTGTTCTTGGCAGTTTCGTTTTCCTGTTTTGCCGCCTTAAAGCATTTATGATATGAATTTTCAATTAATATTTAGCTAGAGGAATAGACAATGGAATCTAAATTGAGATTTGTTACTGCTGCTTCATTATTTGATGGTCATGATGTTTCAATTAACATCATGCGAAGACTTTTACAGGCTAAAGGAGTTGAAGTTATTCATTTAGGCCATAATCGTAGTGCTAAGGATGTTGTGGATGCTGCTATAAATGAGGATGCAAATGCTGTTGCAATAAGTTCTTATCAAGGTGGCCATAACGAATATTTTAAATATGTAAGAGAGTTATTGGATGCAAGAGGTGCACATAATATTAAAATTTTTGGAGGAGGAGGAGGAGTTATTACTCCTAAGGAAATTGAAGCACTTCATCAAGCGGGCATAACCAAAATTTATAGTCCACAGGATGGTATGAAATTAGGACTTGAGGGAATTATTGAAGATATGATTCAAAGAGCTCAGGGCTCTACCATCGAAGGTATTAATTTTAAAAGCTTTCAAGACAAGACCTTGTCAGATGATGAAGTTTCTAAAGTTATAACTTATATAGAAGATACAGGAGAATTACCTTTTCAAGTTGCAAAAGGCAAAACACCTGTTCTGGGTATTACAGGAACAGGTGGAGCTGGAAAGTCCTCTTTAATCGATGAACTGTTATTAAGATTTTACCGTTATTACTCAGATAAAAAAATTGCTTTAATTAGTGTCGACCCAACTAAAAAGAAGACTCAGGGAGCTTTGTTGGGGGATAGAATTAGATTAGGTTCTGCTAGCTATGATAATATTTTTGTTAGGTCATTAGCGACAAGAAATTCTAAAACGGAACTTTCTCCACAAATTAGTAGAGTTGTTAATTTTATGCGCTCACAAGCCTATGATTTAATTATTGTTGAAACATCGGGTATTGGGCAAGCAAGTGATGAAATTACGACAGTTGCTGATAAGTGTGCTTATGTTATGACACCAGAGTTTGGTGCACAATCTCAACTTGAAAAAATTGAAATGTTAGAGTCAGCCGAGTTTATTATTATTAATAAATTTGAAAAGCCTCGTTCTGAAGATGCTTTAAGAGATGTGAGAAAGCAATATAGAAGAAATCATCAAATCTTTGCTAATCATCCGGGAAGCCCGGAAGACTATGAGTTACCAATTTATGGAACTATTGCTTCAAAATTTAATGATGTGGGTGTTAACGCTCTTTTTAAAGATATTGTTCAAACTTTTAATTTTGAAATAAATGAGGACCTAAGTCAGCTGATTGCGGCTAAGGAGCCTACAACTAAAGATGCAATTATTCCAGCAAAACAGGTTCAATATTTACGAGATATTTCTGAAACACTAAGAAATTATAATAAGAAGACAGATGAGTTAAGCCATTTATTTGAAGACTATGATAGTTGTCTGAAGGCGATGGAACTGGTCGACTCACCTGAGGTTAAAAAATCTCTTGAAAATAAAAGTTTAGAAATAAAAGAAAAAATAGACCGTGAGAGTTTTGAGTCGATTCAAAGTTTTGATGAAACGGTGGCTCAGTATAGCTCTGGTGAATATAGCTATGAAGTAAGAAATAAAGAAATAAAAGTTCCAACAAAGTATTTATCTTTGTCTTTACAGCAAATCTCGAAGGTTGGTTTTCCAAAATTTAAAACTAATGCAGATAAAATAAAATTTATTCGAAGTGAAAATCTTCCAGGTTTCTTTCCATATGCGGGAGGAATTTTTCCATTTAAACGAAAAGATGAAGATCCCAAACGAATGTTTGCTGGGGAAGGAGGGCCTCTTAGAACAAATAAAAGGTTTCATTATCTATCTTCAGATGACCCGGCTAAAAGACTTTCAACAGCCTTTGACTCTGTCACACTTTATGGGCAAGATCCAGATAAGCGTCCAGATATTTATGGGAAAATAGGTGAGTCAGGTGTTTCGATTGCAACCTTAAAAGATATGCAAGACCTTTTTAAAGGTTTCGATTTGACCTCGCCAAATACATCGGTCTCAATGACTATTAACGGACCAGCTCCTATTATTTTGGCCATGTTTATGAATACAGCCATCAATCAAGCTCTTTCGGCTGAGCAAAGAGAAGATATGAGTAAATGTATTGAGGTTATGCGACAAGTAAGAGGAACAGTTCAAGCTGATATTTTAAAAGAAGATCAAGCTCAAAACACATGTATTTTTTCTCTAGAGTTTTCATTAAAGTTGATGGGTGATGTGCAAGAGTATTTTTGTCGCAACAATATTAAGAATTATTATGCAGTTTCGATATCTGGTTATCATATTGCTGAGGCTGGAGCTAACCCTATAACTCAATTGGCCCTAACTCTTTCAAATGGGTTTACTTTTGTAGAGTACTATTTAAGCAGGGGACTTGATATTGATGAATTTGCTAGCAACTTATCCTTCTTTTTTTCAAATGGCTTAGATCCTGAATATACGGTGATAGGAAGAGTTGCACGAAAAGTATGGGCCGTAGCAATGAAAGAAAAGTATGGGGCAAATTTAAAATCTCAGAAGTTAAAATATCATATTCAAACTTCAGGAAGATCATTGCATGCTCAAGAGATCGACTTTAATGATATTAGAACAACTCTACAAGCTTTTCTTGCCTTAAGCGATAATTGTAACTCTTTACATACAAATGCCTATGATGAAGCCATCACAACGCCAACAGAAGAGTCAGTAAGAAGGGCGATGGCAATTCAGATGATAATTAATCGCGAGTTTGGCCTAAACAAGACAGATAATCCCCTTCAAGGCTCTTTTATTGTGAACGAGTTATGTGAGATTGTTGAGGAGGCTCTACTAGCAGAATTTGACAGAATATCTGATAAGGGAGGCGTTCTTGGTGCTATGGAGAGTATGTATCAAAGGTCAAAAATTCAAGAAGAGTCTCTTTATTACGAGTCTCTGAAAGACTCAGGTGAATTGCCAATTATCGGTGTTAACACTTATGTCGCTAAAGATATTGATCAGCAGATGGGGCAAGAGATTGAATTAACCAGGGCCTCAAACACAGAAAAAGATGAACAAATTAAAAGACTTAATTTGTTTAAAAGTGAACATGTTAATGAGTCAAAAGCTCAACTTGAAAAATTAAAGCATGTTGCTTTAAATGATGGAAATATTTTTGAACAATTATTAGAAACTGTTCGCTACTGCAGTCTAGGTGAAATAACAGAAGTTTTGTATGAAGTTGGTGGGAAATACAGAAGGAATATGTAATGACAAAAAAGTCAGCTGTTTATACAAGGTCAGGGGATAAAGGTGAAACTTCATTGGTCAGCGGTTCTCGCCTAGCGAAGGATGATTTTAGAATCGAGCTTTATGGTGATGTTGATGAATTGAACTCTCATCTGGGGCATGGGATTAGTCTTCTTACCCCTGCCAAAATAATGAATGATGATTTTTATATGCTTATGAGTCAGGTTCAATCCTCATTATTTGATTTGGGTTCTCAATTAGCTTGTGAGTCTGAGCATTGGGAAAAATTTCAATTACCACAAATTGAAATTTCACTTATAGATGATTTAGAAAAAAAAATAGATCTCATGGATGAAGAATTACCAAAACTGAAATCTTTTATTTTACCTGGAGGATCTCAAGCAGCTTCATACTTTCATATTATCAGAACTGTCTGTCGTAGGGTTGAGCGAAAGCTAGTTCATTTTTCAAATGATGGACATGAGTTACCTCAAAACTCACTGAGTTTATTAAATAGGCTTTCAGATTATTTTTTTGTTCTTGGTCGTTATATTAATTTAAAAATGTCTGTTGCTGAAGTTTTATGGCAGGCTAAGAAAGATTAATTATTTTTGAAGACGCTGACTGAGGTAGTTTCCTAGGCTTTGACCAAGGATCTTTTTTAAAAAATAATGAAGTAATAAACTTAAGGTGAGTCCACTCAATGAATAATAAATATATTCTGTATCAAGTAAAATATCTAATAAGCTTAGTTCAGACTTTTGAAGGGAAGGAGTTAAGTTTTTTATGATAAAAAATATAAAGAAGAAATCTAATAAAAAAATAAAACCATCAAAGAATTGAACAATTATTGGTGAGGGGGCATCTTTTTCGTCATTACCGATATACTTGGCTTTTTGTCGGGATATAAGCTTTTTTACATCGTTTGAGTCAGAAGCTAATGAATCTAGCTGATAAGGATTTGGTTTGGAATCCATATTATTTGAACGGTTCGTCTTAACTCCATGAAGCTCCAGTGTTATATCGCCTCTTAGTCTTTGCTTGTCTCCTGTATAGGTGAGACTCTTTTTTGCAAAGTCAGTCATTCTGTTGGGATTGAGATAGATAACTGATTCTCCAAGCTTTAATTTATCATTTAAAAAAAGTTGTTGTTTTAGAACTTTGACACCATTTAATTTTATACCATTTTTAGAGTTGAGATCTGCAAAAAGGACTTTTGCATTTCGAAGTTTGATTCTACAATGCTCTGAGCTACAGCGATCATCTTCTATAACCACTTGGCAATATTTAGCGGAGCGACCTATAACAACTTCTTCTCCGTCTCTAAGTTTAAACTTTTTTGCTTTTCCATCCTTTTGCAGGACAATAAAATGTGCTTCCATTTATCTCCAAAAATCTTCATGGTAATTGAACTTACATATTTTAGCCACTTCTTGTAAGTAGGCGTGCACCTTGGGCGAGAATTGGAATTCTGGCACAACGTACATACCCCATAAGTGAGAAGCTATTATGATATCAGAAAGGGAAAATTTTTCGGATTCATAAAAGGGTTTAAGCTTAGCTTCAACTTCGCTTAGAGTTATATTTAAGTTTTTGATAAATTTTGATTTTTCTTGGACAAGTTTTTTAAATGGCCCTCTTTTTATTTCTTTTTTACTCTGAAAATAATGACGAGATTGTTCATTAAACTCGGGAGTCCAAATCCAGTATGGCATAGCAAGTGAGTGCACATCTTTGCCAATTTTAGCGGTTAAGTCATTTAAGTTTTCAATATTGTTAAGAGTTTCAGTCGTTTGGAGAAGATTTTTAGCGTCAAGGCGCTGAATTATATCTAGGCTTTCATTAGACACACCCTGAGTAAAACTAAAAATGGGCAACATTTTTTTTCCCATAAGGGACAGAGGTGTCTTTTCATCATCATAGGGTAGAACAATTGACTCATAGTCTTGGTTTAAAAAACCTAGTGCCATACGAACACGTATGCAAAAAGGGCAATGTACATAGTGGTATAATTTCATATAAAACCTTGTATTTATTATATAACTAATTTTTGTTAAATAAAAATATATTGTTAACTTATTGAAAATTAAATAAAAAAGGCTTAAGTATATAGGCAAAATTTGTTATAATAAATAAAAATGGTGGTGCAGTAATGCTAAATAATGAAATTATAAATGTAACTGATAAAGCTTTTAATCAAATAAAAACTATTTTTTTGTCTGAAAATCCAGGCCCGCAAAAGGGACTTCGTTTAGCAGTTGTTGGAGGAGGATGTTCAGGATTACAATATAAGATTGAGTTTTCAGAACACAAAGAAAAAGACAATGTTATAGAAAATGATAATATTAGAATTTTCGTTGATCCTAAATCATCTATCTATTTAAAAGATGTTGTTCTCGATTATCAAGATGGATTAAATGGAAAAGGTTTTGTTTTTGAAAACCCCAACGCAACAAATACTTGTGGTTGTGGTGAATCTTTTTCTGTATAGTTCATGGGAATTTTCTTAGAAAAACTTAGACTAGAACCTAGAAAGTTCTTACTTTCAAATAAATCCCTATCAATTGTGGGCAAAGATGCTCAACAGTATCTGCATTCTCAAACAACTAATGATGTAAAAAGTTTAAGACCAGGACATTTTCAATTTAACACTATCTTGGATAATGCTGGAAAAATCATAGCGGCTTTTATTTTAAGTAAAGAGTCAGATGAGAGTTTTTTACTTATTATCCCTGAAGATTTTGTTGAAACTTTATTGGCGCGGATAGAAAAATATCATATTTCCGAAGAATTTGAAGTGGTTGTTCAGACAAAAAAAGCTTATCTCGTTTTAAATCATAATCTCGATTCAGCCTATCAAGGTAGGTATTTTTTTGAGAATGATAAAATCTGTATGGAAGAGAGTGTTCTTGATGCTGTTGAGGAGGGCTCTCAGAAGGATTACAATACTTTAAAGTTGTTAACTGGTGTTGCTGAGTATGGACATGAAGTTGTCCAGGGAGCCCTGATTAATAACACAATATATGAAAGTCTTGCAGTAGATTATAATAAAGGCTGTTACCCGGGACAAGAAACTGTGGCTAAAATTAAAACACGTCGAGGTGCAGCCTACGGCCCTGTTTTATTTGTGACGGCAGTTACCAATATTCCTCAAGAAAAAATTGTTAAATTTGAAGGGAAAAAAATTGGTGAAGTTTTAAGTTTTGAACATGTTGAAGGGAAAACTTATTTAATGTTAAGTCTCTTGCGAAATTACCGAGTGGATAAACTAGAAGTTAAGCTTGAGATTGCTGATCATCAAATTGAAGGTCAAATTTTTTATTATCCCTATTTTTCGCCTTATAAAAAAGACTTGGCTCAAGATTTATATGATTATGCTTTGGAGTGTTTTCATCAAAGTCAGTATGAAAAAGCCATTGAGTACTTCTACAAAGCCATAGAAACTGATTCAACTTTTGAAGATGCCTATGAGGGACTTGGAGTCCTTTATGGACGTCTTGAAAAATATGACCAGGCCATTGAGATTATGCAACAGTTAAAAAGTCTTAATCCAAATTGTATGATGGCTTTTACTAACTTATCTTTATTTCATATGAAAAAAGGTAATATTGAAGAAGCTGAAAAATATAAAGCAGATGCGACCTTACTTAATTTTCAAATTTTGGGAGATGAAGCTCAAAAAAAACGTCAAGAAGAAGAAATAAAGCAAAAAAAAATAGCAGAAATGAAGAAAAGGGAGTCGATGTTTAAACAGGTCTTAGAACTTGATCCTTTGGATGCTATGGCAAATAATGGTATGGGAGAGATTTTATTAGAAAGAGAAGAGTATGCTGAGTCTCAAGCTTATTTTCGTAAGGCGATAGAGTCTAATTCAAAGTATTCTGTTGCATACTTGGGACTTGCTAAAACACTTTTTTATCAGTCAAAAAGTCAGGAAGCAATCGATATTCTTGAGAAGGGAATTAAGGTTGCTGGAAAAAATGGTGATTTAATGCCTGCAAATGAAATGCAAAGCCTTTTGCTCAAGGTTAAAAAATAAGTTTTTTAAAGTTAATTTCTGTTATAAGTTATGCTACAAAAAAGCACAGATGAAATTATTTATTTTTTTAGCAATATTTATCGTATTAATTCCAATAGGCGTTTGTTCATCAGAAAAGAAGACTCTTCAAGCTGGTATTGCGAGAGAAGATTATCCTCCATTTTATTTCAAAAAAAACTCTGATGGACAATTAACAGGTTTTTCAATTGAGCTTTGTAATCTTTTGGCAAAAAAATTAAATTATAATATTGAATACAAACGCTTTCCTTTTGCACGAGTCTTACATTATTTGTATCGTGGTAAGTTAGATCTGTCGTGCACTATGTTTAATACATCAGAAAGATCAAAAGGAATTATATTTACTAGTGTTCCTCATGCCTTTGAAAAAATTTATGCTATAAGCACTTCTAAGACTATTCTTAAAAATGATTTTAAAAAAATAAAGCATAAAAACATCCAATTAGCTGGTATTAGAGGCTATTACTATGGTGATTTTATTAAAGGTTTAAATTTGCACTTGGTAGCTAATGAAAAACAACTCTTAAAAACTTTAATTTCCAAAAGAGCTGATATAATTTTTAGTAATAAAAAGACTATTTTGGCAATCTCTAAAAAACTTGGAAACTCACAAAAATTGTTTTTTTCTCAAAGGCCAGTTTATAATGGGCCTAATTATTTGGGATTTTCACGAAAAACTGAACATTCGAAGTCTTTAGCCTCACAGTTCACTAAAGAATTGGTGAAACTAAGTAAAACTGAAGCTTATAAGAAGTTGTTAGAAAAATATCATCTTAATCCGCCTCAATATTAATTAAGTCCTTGGACCGCTTCAAAATTAAACACTGTTTAATCTGTTTACATTTTTTTTACCAGAGATTTAGGATTTCTCCTGTTTGTTTTGGCATCGAGTATGCATCCAAAACTATATAAAAATTTAAAGAGGAGAGAGACATGAGGTTAACTACATTTTTAATTTTATTTACGACATTTATCCCCCTAGTAAGCTATGCCTGTAATCCTAGGGTTCAAAACTGCAGCGAAGAAAAAAAGCAGTGCGAGTTTAATTCTTTTAAAATTTCTCCATCTGAAAAAATTGAAGAAAAATTTGAAATCCCTACTCGAGGAGAATTTCGTTCATCTAAGCAGGTTGAAGTTGGCGATTATTACCTTTCAGTGACGACAGTAGATGGAGATACGAAAGTTAATATTTGTCAAAGCTCTAGTGATATGNGNNNANAGGCGAGAGTCTTATTGAAGGGGAGAGGTTAAGGCAAAAGCAACAACAATTTGCTAATTGGTTAGAAAAAGATTCAAATAAAGGAATGCGTTTTATGCTTGTTGGTGGTGGACTTTCAGCGCTAGGAGCTTTTACTGCTAGTCCTGTTTTTGTTGCAGGAGGCTCTGCTATGGCACTTCATGGCACTTCCTCATGGGCAACCAGAAGACAAATTGAGCAGGCACAACAAATTTTAGACCGTGCTATTAGTGAAGATTGTCAGAGCAATAAACTTGTTGAGTTAAGTGAAGATGACTTTCTTGCTATCATCGGTGTCTTAAAGGCAAAGAGAAATGATGAAGCCAGTATTCCAGCAGAATTTGAATTCGACTATAGAGATGAAAGTCTTGCTGATATGCTTAATGGTGATTTTTATAATAAAGAAAGCTACGCTGATTCAGTGAGAACTGCGTTTAGTACTAAAAGATATTTGCTTGAACGACAAAGTTTGGCCCAAAATAATGACAATAGGTTTAACACTAAACAAGGTTTAATTGATAAAGTCATTGAAAAAGAAACAGCTCGAGGATTTTATCAGTAAATAATTTGGGAAAAGATATATTGAGTTTAACTTAAAAATTAGAATATGCCACAAATAGTTATATATAAGCCTTATTAGAATAGAAACTTATATATAACTATTTGTGGCATATTTTTCTTAAATTACAGTATCTTACATCTGCCTTAAGTGAATATATCGAGCTCGTGGATGTTGATCTCTTTTTGTTTTTGCTTATTTTCAATTTAAAATAGATTTATGCGTAATTTATTTTTTGTATTTATTTTTCCGTTTATTATAACTNTGACTTTTAGTGGCTGTAATTCTTTAGACTATGAAGTCAAATCTATATCAAGTCTTACGAATGAAAAAAAAGTTTCAGATTCAGATGGAGATGTGGAACAGGAAGACGATAAGGACTTTGAGAACGGTGAAGTAAAAAACAACGAAGATAATAATAGTTCAAATAATCCAGATGAAACATTTATAGCTGTTTCAAATTCTCCATATAATAATGTCTCTGAGTGTGATCGATATTTGAGTATAAATCCTTTTCCAACAAAACTTTCTCAGCTTCAAGATAATGCACTTTATGTAGATAAAGATCATCCTGATGCTTCAGATGATAATAATGGTATTTATAAAAAGGATGGTGGAACTGGACCATTTAAAACAATCACAAAACTTATCTCAACTCTTGTTGCTGGTCAAACAGGTTATATAAGAGGGGCTTCAACACCTTATGCTGAGGAAGGAACTAATATTGATGCACGAGTTGGACTTCAAGTTTTAAATTCTGGTACCGCTTTAGCACCGATCACGATAAGTGGTTTTCCTGGAGAGCGTCCTGTTATTAAAGACACTGGGATTACAATCATTAGTCAAAGCTATATTACAATTCAAAATATAGAATTTTTTAATATTAACGGAACTGCGATTTATACTGGTAACTATGGAAAGGGCTATCGTGTGAGTCATATAAATATCAAAGATGTGTATATTCATTATGTTTATGGCAAAGATAATGTTGGTGGAGTTCGTTTTGATGATTGTGAAAATTGTTCTCTTACAAACAGTGTGGTGAAAAACATTTATGATGTTAGAGCTTCAGCCACTGGAGCTCAGCCCAATGAACCTTATCCTTTTCATGCAGGTATTCATGGCTACAGACCAAAAGCTGTGACAATTAAAAACAATCTTATATGCAATACAAAAAGAGGTATTTATCAAAAACATCCTAATGCGGAGGGAATGAGATCACATCACGTTATTTCAAATGTTTTTATAAATACGACCTTTGCACTTTCACTTGAAATGGCAGGTGTACCAAGTGTGTCCAATGATGGTGATGCACCACCACCTTATGTGGCAAAGGATATTGTTTTTAGTTATAATCTTGTTCTCGACTCGGGAGGTATGGTTAATAGTATTTTACATGAGTCAGCATTACAATCATCTGGCTTAGATATTTATAACAATACTGCATACAACTCTACAGTTATTTATTATGGTAGTGGTCTTAAGGACATTAACTCTTTTAATAATATTTTATATGGAAAGCAAGGTGCTAGGCCATATTCTTTAGTTAATAAGTCTTCATCTCCAGTTAATCCAGCTTATAATTATCCGCATGAATATTACTTTGATGGTCAATTTAATTATATTGATCACAATATGTATTTTAAAGTAGATCAGATTGCTCACTTAGGCCGATATGGAGATTCAGTCAATGAAAATATGCTAACCTCACTAGAGCATTGGAAAACATCATTTACCGATACTGGCTCGAAATTTTTAACATCAAACCCCGATCAATTTGCTAAAATCCAAGATCCTGTATTTCTTAATACTTCGAATTTTGACTTTAAGCCTTCAGCAACATTAATGGGGAGAGGTGGGGCTTGGAGCTCAGAAATTGGTGCATTTACTGCTGATCATAAGCCAGGTTTTTAATAAAGATATAAAGATGAATTTAGAATAAAAAAAGCCCTGTGGGTTAAACAGGGCTTTTAAAGCTTAAGAAAAATGGCTGGAATGGTGGGACTCGAACCCACGACCAATAGATTAACAGTCTACTGCGCTAACCAACTGCGCCACATTCCAGTAATCTTAAGTAAATAAATTTATAAGCCCAAAATCACATACTGTCCATATTTTTTTTGAAAAAAACTTCTAATTTTGGAGCTAATCTATTGATTTTTAAGGCTTGTGTGAAAAATAGTTAAGTAAAACGCTCAATTATCCGATATAATAGCTGGAGTGCTGTAAATGTGAAGATGAAGGAGCTCTATGCTTGGACCGATTGGTGCAGAAATCATGGCGATATTTAGGCTTTTAAGTCCAGATGAAATTGATAAGTATATCGTCAATAAACAAGAGCGTACGGTGCAAGAGCCAAGTGCGATGGCCGCCAATGGCGAATCTTTAGGCCAGAGGCCACAAAATCAATCTCTAGCGTTAGAAGATAAAGCTTTAGAGGAACCAAGTGATAATGAGCAAGAACATGCTAAAGACTCAGCAAAAGTTATACCGATTCGAAAAGAGGAAGCCCATCAGTCCCAAAAGCGCAGGCAAGGAGAAGATCAGGAGCAATTAAAAAGGCAAAAATCGCTTAAAAGGCCCAAAGTCTCTGTTGATAATGATAAAAATTCTTCTTTAGAGTCGATAGGTGTACTTTCTGCAGATGCAATACGTAAGATTGAGCAAGAAAGAATTAAAGAAGAAAATAATAAAAAAGATTCAGCAACTGTGTTTTTACTTTCCGAAAGAAAAAAAATGAGAGAGTCCAAGCAAAAACTAATTGAGCAAGGTGCCCTAAGACAATACCAAGTGAATCTGGCCTATGAGTTTTTCGAGGAAACAGAAGAAGATATTCTCGATGAAGAAAGAAGTACAGACTTAAAAGGTGTTTTAATTAATAAAAAACATTTCTAAAAAGGGATTGCTGTAATCTCTGTTGATTCTTTAAGGTCAAACTTTTGAATAATCTCTTGTGGTAAAATAATTTTATTATCATGAAAACTAGCTTGAGTTTTTAAGCAAAAGAAAGGGTAGTCTTTATATTGAAAGCTAATTAAATAGGGTTTTGCATCTTTATTAAGCCTCTCTGTTGCGGGAGCAAGAGTACTTGTTTTTAACTGCTGGATTAAAGTGATATCTTTGAGCTTACATCTATAATGAGGTCCCCCGTCAAAAGGATCAACTTCATTAGTATAGTGAAAGCCAATTTTTTCTAGCATTCGTTTTACTGGTAGAGTGTCTTTACCAACTTTACCGACAGCATTTCTTGCTTCATAAGGTAAAAGAGTCATATAGATATTGTTTGAAGGAAAAAGACTAAGAATAAACTCTTTGTTTGATCGACTTAGTTTATCGGCTTCATCATAATCCATATTCATAAAGCGTCTCCCAATGGCTTCCCAAAGTGGAGACTTCCCATTTTTATCAAAAGGAGGCATAAGCTCAGAGTGTATGGTTTCTTTAAATCTATCAGCGTGGATACCCATATAAAGAAATCTGACAAAAGATATTTGTTTACCCAGTTTTTCGGCATTTCCTCGATATTTGGGATTTAATACAAGCCCTCCTATTTCAGTTGGCCCGTTAGTATCTAGACCTAATCTGAGAGTACCGTGAACAAAGCCGGTATTAATAGTTTGTGAGTACTTATGTTCAGAAGAAACTCTTAAGAAAAAATGGGGCTCTTTTTCTGTTCCATGTTGGGCGTGTATCATAGAAACACCAATGACTTTGTTTTCTTCAAGGTCTTCTAGGACAAAAATATAATAATTATCCTCCATTTTGTTTGAAGGTGTATGAAAACATTCATTTGATCGAAGTATTTTTTGTTTAATGATTTCTTTATCGTGTGGCAAATTTATAAATAAAACTTTACCACTTAATTCGTAAAGGTCTTCAAGATCTTCAATAGAAACATTTCGTAAAATGAACACAGTGGGCTTCCTTAAATGGATTTTTTAATGCGATTCAGTGTATCTAATAATTCTTCTTTTGTACATGACAAAGGAATATTAAGAAATGTTATTTCCGGGTGAAAATCGTGAGTAGAAATAATTCCATTGTTTAAGAGTTTTTGATTATCTACTTTTTTAGGAATTTTTAAATATCGGCCTATACGCTTTATGGGTAAATGCTCTGAGTCGAGAAAGTGATCGATAGTTGAAAAGTCTT
>PAKC01000023.1 GCA_002706205.1 Halobacteriovoraceae bacterium | reverse complement strand
GTGACCTCTCTTTTTTAAGTAAAAATTATTTTTAATTACTTAATAGGGTAACCAGTCCCAGATTAAAAGGGTGGTCATCCATATCTTCTATGATAGTGAGATGGCCCGATAAAAAAAGGCCCAAGAGAGCTTGGGCCACTTCTGACTTCATGTAAAGATAATTTCTTAGCCTAAAAGTCTCAATGCATTTTGTCCTTGAGCATTAGCTTGAGCTAAGACTGCAGTTCCTGCTTGATTGAGAATATTATTTTTTGCATTCTCAGCAGACGCTTTAGCATAATCAACATCTCGAATTCTCGAGTTAGCCGCGCTCATGTTTTCACTAGTAATTTGCAAGTTATTACTTGTTGAAATCAATCTATTTTGAATTGCCCCTAAGGCCGCTCTTTGCCCAGAAACTCGCTCGATTGCACTATCAATAACTGATAATGAACTTTGAGCTCCTTCCTTACTTGAAACATCAATATCTGTGATTCCAAGACCTGTAAGTCTGGCATCAGTCATTTGAGTATCATAAGAAATTCGATCTTGAAAAGCATCATTATTAATACCAATTTGAAAATCTAACTTATCACCTTGTCCACTTAAAAGTTTTGTTCCATTAAACTCTGTTACTTGAGCTATTCTTTCAATTTCTTGTTTTAAGTTTTGATATTCCATATTAGAAAAAGATCTCTCCGTATCTCCAACAGTATCTGATGAAGCCTGGATTGAAAGCTCTCTCAATCTTGTCAGCATGTTAGAAATCTCATCAAGACCTCCCTCTGCTGTTTGAACCATAGAAATACCATCATTTGCATTTCTGTCTGCTTGTGCTGTCGAGCGAATTTGTGCTTTTAACTTTTCACTGATCGCCAACCCCGCAGCATCGTCAGCAGCTTTAGTAATCCTCGTTCCCGATGAAAGTTTTGAGAGTGTGCTTTCTGAATTTCTATTACTCTTAGACAAAGCCCTTTGAGCTGCAATAGATGAAACATTTGTGTTGATACGAAAACCCATTTTCTATCTCCTTGATAGGATTTTCAAGATGTATCTTTCTGATAGAAATCTCCTTCCGAGTTGGAGATCATAAGCTTTCTGCTATAACTTGAATTCAATTTATATTATGAAGTTACCTTCTAATAGACCTATCGTTGGACAAAAAAAAAACTTTTATTTTTTTACTTAAATTCCTCTCAATAGGAATTATTTTCCTATAATCTTTCTTAACCGCCCACGGCAGTGGGGAAAAAAGAGAAAACTCAATTTAGTAGTACGGTTCAAATCATATTTATCACAAAAAAAAAGCCCCTCTTAAAAAAGAGGGGCTCCATTGCATTATAAAAATAAATAGTGCTAAAAATTAGCCAATAAGTCTCAATGCATTTTGACCTTGAGAATTTGCTTGAGCAAGAACTGAAGTACCAGCTTGACCAATGATATTGTTTCTTGCATTCTCAGCAGAAACCTTAGCATAGTCAACATCTCTAATACGAGAGTTCGCAGCGTTTAAGTTCTCATTTGTAATCTCTAAGTTATTACTAGTTGAGATTAATCTGTTTTGAATCGCCCCTAAAGCAGCTCTTTGTCCTGAGACTTTTTCAATCGCACCATCAATTGTTTCTAGTGCAGTTTGAGCTCCTTCTTTCGATCCAACTGAGATACCATCGATACCTAAGCTTGATATTGATGCATTTGTCATTTGAACATCATAAGAGATTCTATCTTGAAACGCATCATTGTTTACACCAATTTGAAAATCTAGTTTCTCACCCTGTCCACTCAAAAGCTTAGTTCCGTTAAACTCAGTAACTTGAGAGATCCTTTCGATTTCTTGTTTTAAATTTTGATACTCCATATCTGTAAATGACCTTTCAGTATCACCAACAGTATCTGAAGCAGATTGGATTGAAAGCTCTCTCAATCTTGTCAGCATGTTAGAAATCTCATCTAGACCTCCCTCAGCTGTTTGAACCATAGAAATACCATCATTTGCATTTCGGTTTGCTTGAGTGTTTGATCTGATGTTAGCTTTTAACTTTTCACTGATCGCCAAACCTGCAGCATCATCAGCGGCTTTAGTAATTCTTGTCCCTGATGACATTTTAGCTAAAGTACTCTCTGATTGTCTGTTTGTTTGACTTAGTGAACGTTGTGCTGCAATTGAAGAGACATTCGTGTTAATACGAAAACCCATAAAATTCCTCCATTGAAAATTGTGTATCTTCCAGATACTCAACTCCACACCCTTGAGGAATTGATAAGCCTACTGCTTGAATATTTAATATTGACTTATACCTACAATACCTTTTGTAGATACTAACCCTATCGGGGCAGATTCTTATGACTTTAGTAAATTAAGAGAAAAATTTTCTTTTTTTGAAAAAACAATAGAAAATATTGAAAACAAAGTAAAAAAAATGCAAATGGGCCACTTATCTTATCATAATGATAAAAGAGAAAACTTAGCGAAACTCTTCATAAGGTAGGTCTGATTTAGGAACCCATTTATTCAGTTTTACACTAACTGAGTCATGAAAAGACTCTGTGACTCTATCGCTATCAAAAACCTCTACCTTAGCGTAAGTCAAAGGTGTCGCGTTCATATCTTGAGATAAATCTAAGTTCACCATTCTAGTCCATGTCCCTGTATTAATAAATTTAGTTCCATCACTATACTCTCTAAAAATAGGCTCGTGAGTATGTCCAACAATCAGGACCTTAGCTCCATCATGTCTCTCAAAAAAGTTTCTGGTTAAAGATTCATAGTCCTGAAAAAGTGTTAATTCACTTATAATATCTTCAAAAATTTTTTTCCAACCAAGTTTAAGTCGATAATAGCGCAAAAATCGAATCATAAAATAAAAATAAAGATTAGCAATAAAAAATCTTAAAATAAAAAATGTATCAAAAATAAGTCCATGAATAACAAACTGCTTAACAGGTCTCACAGCATTGACATGATCTCTTTCAAGTTTATATTTATTTATAATATGCGTAACATAATATGATCCCCAAGGAGGAATAAAATACTTCTCCCCCTTACTCGATTTGACTAAACATGTCTGTTCATCAAAGTGATGTAAGGATTCGTATTCATGGCCATGCTGAATAAAAATTCCACTTAGAGGTTCATATAAATTTAAATTATTAGTAAGTGTAATCTTCGGTTGAACCTCTTGCGAAAAATAAGAAATAAACTTGGTTTTTAAGGAGTCAAATAATAATTCAGCATCATGGTTGCCAATAATATAAACCAGTTTTTTATTTTTATAAGAAAGAAAGTTTTCTAGCGCTTGCATAACCTCAGGATGGGCTTGCATAATGATATCGAGCTTTTCTAGGGCAGCAGACTCACTCCAGTATTCATCATCAAAATAACGTACATAAGGAACAGCTAGTAAATCTAAAAAGTCACCATTTATAATTAACTCAACCTCTTTTTGTTGGTACTCTCCACTAGAATAATAATTAAAAAAATCGACAAGTTCTTTATCTGAATGAAAATCTTCTAGTGGGTTTCTTCTTCCTTCAACCTCATCCCCCGCTCCTAAGTGTAGATCACTTATAACAAGGATAATTTTTTTTGTTTTTTTATTTTTTCGGAGGAATTTCATACGGTCCTTCACTAAATCTTAACTGTGCAGCTTCAAAAGGAGGTGAAACAGGAACATAAAACAAAGTTTTTACTTTTGAATAATCTACCTGAATAACTTCCTTTCCTTCTGGTTTCAAAACAAATCTTTTTAAAACTTTTTTCTCAGATCTCAGCTCTGACACAATCTGATCTAAAGTATTATTCTTTACAATTATACTCACAGTATCAAGCTTCTTTAAGGGGGAAGTAACTTTTATTGTCCGATCGTTAATCTCAACTACAAAAGAGCCTGTAAATTTGCCAAAAACATTCATTGAGCAAAAAAACGTAATCATTATAAAAAAATATTTCATAACATCATCCTCATATCAGTAAGTTGTTTAATTTCGTCTCTATACTTAGCTGCTTGTTCAAACTCTAAACTTTTTACCGCTTTTTGCATTAAATCCTTTAGCTCTAAAATTCTTTTATCAATATCTTCAACGGTCATATGAGAAAGCTCCACATTTTTCTTAAGCTTTCTTTTATTTGTTTTATTTCCTCTTAAAACCTCAATCACCCCTCCAGAAACATCTTTAATAATTGTTTTTGGAGTTATTTTATTGTCTTTATTATATTGTTCTTGTTTTTGTCTACGTGCTGTCGTCGTTTCAATCGCATGCTGCATACTTGGTGTCACTCTATAGGCATAGAGAAGAACTCTTCCCTCGGCATTCCTTGCTGCCCGTCCAATAGTTTGAATCAAAGAGCGACTTGAACGCAAAAACCCTTCTTTATCAGCATCTAAAATTCCAACTAAAGCAACTTCCGGCAAATCTAGGCCCTCTCGCAATAAGTTAATTCCCACTAAAACATCAAACTCACCTTCACGCAGCTCTTTTAAGATTTCCATTCTTTCCAATGTATCTATATCCGAGTGAAGATACTTAACTTTCAAACCTGCACCTTGATAATAATTTGTTAACTCCTCTGCCAATTTCTTTGTTAAAGTCGTAATAAGAACTCTAAAGCCGGATTGAATTGTCTTCTTACACTCTAACAACATATCATCAACTTGGGTATTTGCAGAACGAACTTCTATGAGAGGATCAAGCAGTCCAGTTGGTCTAATAATTTGTTCAACATATTCCCCCTCCGTTTTTTCCAATTCATAGTTAGCTGGTGTTGCGGAAACAAAAAGCACCTGATCAAACTTTTTTTCAAACTCATCAAACTTGAGTGGTCTGTTATCCAAGGCACTGGGAAGGCGAAAGCCATGATTAACTAAATTCTCTTTTCTGGCCCTATCCCCTTTATACATTCCTCCAACTTGAGGAATCGAAATATGAGACTCGTCTGCAATCAATAAAAAATCATCACCAAAATAATCAATTAATGTTGGTGGCGGCTCTCCAGCTTCGCTTCCGGTTAAATGACGCGAGTAATTTTCAATTCCTGAACAAAAACCCATTTCTTCAAGCATTTCTAGGTCAAGCATTGTTCTTTGCTCAAGCCTTTGATACTCCACAAGTTTATTCTGCGTTTTTAAAACTTGCAGTCTATCCCTTAACTCTAGTTTAATTGTCTCTAGTGCTGTTTTTAAACGATCTTGACTGACAACATAATGCGAGGAGGGATAGATCACAACTTTATTGAGCTTATGAATAATTTTACCCCGCAAGGGATCAACAATATAAAGTCCATCGATTTCATTATCAAAAAACTCTATACGAATAACATTAGCATCCTCAGAAGCAGGAAAAACTTCCACAGTGTCTCCACGAACGCGAAATGTTCCCCGTGAGAAATCCACGTCATTTCTTTTATACTGTATTGAGACAAGTGTTTTTAAAAGCTCATCTCGTTCGACAATATCATTCAAAAAAAGTGTCAGCTTTTGCTGTAAATATTCTTGGGGAGATCCTATTCCGTAAATACAAGAGACTGAAGCGACCACAATAACATCTTCTCTTTCTAATAAACTTTTTGTAGCCGAGTGACGAAGTTTATCAATCTCATCATTAACTGATGAATCTTTTTCAATATAGGTGTCTGTTCCAACGACATAAGCCTCAGGTTGATAATAATCGTAATAAGAAACAAAGTACTCAACTGCATTATCAGGAAAAAATGCTCTGAACTCTGCGAAAAGCTGAGCCGCCAAAGTTTTATTATGGGCGAGAATTAACGTTTTCTTCTGTAAATGTTGAATAATATTGGCCATTGTAAAGGTCTTTCCCGAACCCGTAACACCCAATAGAGTTTGGAATGGCTGTCCCTGAGAGAAAGCTTCAGATATCTTCGCGATAGCTTGAGGTTGATCTCCACACGGGCTATATTGAGAGTTTAATTTAAACATGTAAAATCCACCTTATCTGGAATTAGTTCTTGCCAATTCTTCTTATTTTAAGGAATCTATTACGAATTGACACTTACAGATTTTATACTATGGAAAACACACTGAAAAACACATTTTCCTTCAATCTTTCTGAGCACAAAGCTAAACTATACACATTTATTTCTTNTAAAAAGAAATTAAACTCTTTGCCAAAGGAGAAGTCTTATAAAGCATTTAACCAGTATTAATCTATTGGAGTCTTCTGAAATCCTCTCTTTAATCGAGAGAGCTCATTTTTTTTCTGAATCACTAAAAAATAAATCTCATATTCCACAAGTTCTTCAAAATACTGTTGTCACCAACCTCTTTTTTGAACACTCAACAAGAACAAAGTTTTCTTTTGAAGTAGCAGCAAAAAGACTAGGTGCTTACGTTTTAAATTTCCATTCAGAAAGCTCTTCTCTTGCAAAAGGTGAAACTCTTTATGACACTTTAAGAACTTTTGAAGCACTCGGAACAGATATAGCAATTATTCGCCACTCAGATGATTCCTATATTGAATCTCTTAAAGACAAACATTATTTTTCAGTCATTAACGCTGGTGCTGGTCGCTTTGAGCATCCTAGTCAGTCGTTGCTTGATTTATTTACTATCCATCAAGAATTTAAACAAATAAATAATCTCACAATTTTAATCTGTGGAGATATAATCAACTCAAGAGTGGCCAGATCAAATATTAATGCTTTAAAAAAATTCAACTGTAAAATACTACTTGCTGGCCCGGCTCAACTCCTTCCTTCAGCAACAGAAATAGAATCTCATTGTGAAGTTGTTAATATTGATGACGGGCTTAAAAGAGCAGATGTTGCAATGTTTTTAAGAGTTCAACACGAAAGGCACGACTTATATGAGCTCAATACAAACAACTATAATAAGCTATACGGACTTAATCAAGAAAGACTCGAGCTTATGCCAAAGCATGCTATTTTTATGCATCCAGGCCCGTTTAATAGAGATGTTGAAATAGAAGGCTCTCTTATTGAACACAAAAAATCGCGTATATTTAAACAAAAAGAAAATGGAGTTTACACTCGTATGTCAATTTTAGAATGGATTAAATCATGAATAAAGTATACTTATATTTAGAAGATGGAAACTATTTTGAGGCAGAATCTTTTGGTGCCATAGCTCATACCCCCATCCTCTCTGAGATTGTTTTTAATACATCAATGCAAGGATATCAAGAAATTATCTCTGATCCCTCTTATTGTGATCAAAGTATTGTCATGACCTACCCTCTTATAGGTAATTATGGAACGAATCAAGATGATAGTGAATCGATAACACCTTATCTCAAAGCCTTAATCGTTAATGAATATTGTGACTCTCCTTCTAATTTTCGCTCACGACAAAGTATCGCCCAGTTTTTAATTTCACATAATATTGTTGGGATTCACAGACTTGATACCAGAATGCTTACCAAGTTGATAAGACAAAAAGGAACAATGAAGTCTCTTATATCAACGACCCCTTTAACTGGTGAGGAAATTCAAACTCATTTAAAAAATAAACTCAGTGAAAATCAGATAGAAAAAGTATCAACCAAAGCAATTTCACATTTTCCTGCCAATCGGGGAAAAAGGATTGTTCTTATAGACTTTGGTTATAAAAAAAATATCCTTGAATCACTACTCAAAAGAGGGTGCGATGTTATTGTTGTCCCTTTTAATACAAGTTTCGAAAAAATAAAGAGTTTTAATCCACAAGGAATTTTACTTTCTAATGGCCCTGGTGATCCAAAAAGCATTCAAGAAGTTATTCCGACAATTCAAAAACTACAAGAATCATATCCTCTCTTTTCAATCTGTATGGGACATCAAATTTTTGCTCTTGCTAACGGTGCTAATACAATAAAAATGAAATTTGGCCACCGAGGAGGAAATCATCCTGTAACAGACTTTGAGAATAAGCGAGTTTATATAACCTCCCAAAACCATGGTTATTGTGTTGATGAAAACTCTTTGGCCAATACTCCTTTAAAAATTACTCAAGTCAATCTAAATGATAAAACAATAGAAGGGCTAAGACATACTTCTCGCCCTGCTTTTTCAGTTCAATACCATCCAGAAGCGAATCCTGGACCTAACGATACAAAATTTCTATTTGATCAGTTTATGCAATTAGTGGCAGAGGGGAAAAATGCCTAAAAATAATAATATAAAAAAAGTTCTTGTTATTGGCTCTGGACCTATCATTATTGGACAGGCTGCTGAATTTGACTACTCCGGAACACAAGCCTTAAGGGCGCTTCGCGAGGAAGGAATTCAAACAATCCTTATCAACTCAAATCCCGCAACAATTATGACAGATAAAGAGGTCGCTGATAAAGTTTATTTAGAGCCTCTTACAAAAGAATTCGTCAAAAAAGTTGTTATTAAAGAAAAGCCAGATGCTGTTCTTCCTACCTTGGGAGGACAAACAGCTCTTAATCTTGCACTGAGTTTAGAGCAAGATGGTTTCCTCTCTAAAGAAAAAGTAACACTTCTTGGTGTCAATTTAGAAACGATTGAAAAGGCGGAAGATCGCCAACAATTTAAACAATTGATGCAAGAGATCGGAGAGCCTGTTCCAGAGAGTCAAACGATTAATAGCCTTGATCAGGCTTTGGACTTCAAAGAAAAAATTGGTTTACCCTTGATTATTCGCCCAGCATTTACTCTTGGGGGAACTGGTGGAGGTATTGCTGAAACTGAAGAAGAGTTTAAAAGGATTGTGAAATCAGGTCTGGACAACTCTCCAATCACACAATGTTTAATAGAAAAAAGCATTAAAGGTTATAAAGAAATAGAGTACGAAGTTGTACGTGATGCTCATGATAACTGTATTATTGTTTGTAATATGGAAAACTTTGATCCAGTTGGTGTTCATACAGGTGATAGTATTGTCGTTGCCCCTTCTCAAACTCTATCCGACCGAGACCATCAAATGCTTAGAGACGCCTCACTTAAGATGGTTAGGGCCTTAAAAATTCAAGGAGGCTGTAACGTTCAACTAGCACTTGATCCCCATAGTTATCAATACTATGTCATTGAAGTCAATCCAAGGGTTAGTCGTTCTTCTGCTTTAGCATCAAAAGCAACAGGTTATCCTATTGCTCAGGTCGCAACTAAAATAGCAATTGGCTATACTATGGATGAGATCATTAACCCCATCACTAAAAATACCTATGCTTGTTTCGAGCCAAGTCTTGATTATGTCGTGCTCAAAATTCCTCGTTGGCCATTTGATAAATTTCACTCTGCCGACCGCACCCTAGGAACTCAAATGAAAGCCACGGGTGAAGTTATGGGAATTGGAAGAAACTTTGAAGAAGCTCTTTTAAAAAGTGTCAGAGGATTAGAAATCAAACGCTTTCATCTTGAATTAGATCATTCTGAACAAATAAGCACCAAAGAGCTTTTAACGAAAATTACCAACCCAACTGATGAGCGTTTATTTGAAGTCTCTGAGCTTATTAGAAGAAATATTAATATTCATGATATTCATGAAGCGACGAAAATTGATCTCTGGTTTTTACAAAAAATCGAAAATATTATTAAACTTGAGAAAAAACTAGAAGTTCAAGAACTCGACCGTGAACTCCTGTTAGAGCTTAAAAGAAATGGGTTCTCAGATTATTTTATTGCCACTAAAAAAGACACTGATGAATTGTCAATTCGAAAGCTAAGGCAAGAACACCAAATAACTCCCGTATTTAAAATGGTCGATACCTGTGCTGCAGAATTCGAGTCTCAAACGCCTTATTACTACTCTTCTTATGAAATGGAAAATGAAGTCTTATTACAAGATCAAGAGTCTGTGCTAGTTTTAGGCTCAGGTCCTATTAGAATTGGACAAGGTGTTGAATTTGACTATGCAACAGTCCATGCTATTAAAGCCATTAAAGAATTAGGCAAGAAGGCCATTGTGATCAATAATAACCCAGAAACAGTTAGTACTGACTTTAATGTCTCAGATAGTCTTTACTTTGAAGCTGTTACTTTTGAAGATGTGATGAATGTCGTCGAGCAAGAAAAACCAATTGGAGTTATTTGTCAATTTGGTGGACAGACTGCAATCAATCTCATTGACCAACTTGATCAAGCAGGGGTTAATATTTTAGGAACCAATTTTGACTCAACTGACTTGGCTGAAAATCGAGACCGTTTTGAAAAAGCCCTTAAAGAATTAGACATCGCTCAGCCAATTGGGACAACTGTTACCAATACTCAAGAAGCTCTGAAAACAGCAAATGAACTAGGTTTTCCTCTAATGCTTCGTCCTTCTTATGTTATTGGAGGACAGGCAATGCAAATTGTTTACGATCAAGAGGAACTCACAGAATATATGAACTTTGCCATGAATGTATGGCCAGGCCAACCTGTTCTTATGGACCGCTATATGATTGGAGTTGAGGTTGAAGTCGATGCTATCTGTGATGGAGATACTGTTTTCATTCCAGGAATCATGGAGCACATCGAAAGGAGTGGAGTTCATTCTGGTGACTCATTTGCTGTTTACCCTCCCCAAAATTTATCTGAAAAGCTTAAACAAGATCTTATTGAGACGACAATAAAAATAGCACAGCATTTTAAAGTCAAAGGACTTATCAATCTTCAGTTTATCATTAAAAAAGGTAAAGTTTATGTCCTAGAGGTCAATCCAAGAGCTTCAAGAACAGTTCCTTTTCTTAGTAAGGTCACTTCTGTTCCCATGGCCAAAGCAGCAACCAAAGCGATCTTAGGCGTTTCCTTAAAAGAGCAAGGCTTTTCAACAGGAATGCAAGCCGAAGAAAAAATTGTCTCCATCAAAGCTCCAGTATTTAGTTTTTCAAAATTAAAAGACGTCGACTCCGCCCTAGGCCCAGAGATGAAATCCACCGGTGAGGCCATGGGAAGAGATATAACAATACAAAAAGCATTAAATAAAGCCTTTACCTCTGCCGGTATCCATTTTCCAAAACTTGGAACTATTCTGGTCACCATTGCTGACAAACATAAAGAGGAAACTCTTCCTATGTTAAAAAGATTTCACCAGTGTGGTTTTAAGTTTTTAGCGACTAAAGGTACAGCAGAACTTCTTAGAGAAAACTCTTTACCAGTCCAAGAAGTTCAAAAAATTGGTAGAGCTGACAGAGACCTTCTAAGTGAAATTAAAGACGGCAATGTGCAACTCATTATCAATACCATAACCAGAGGAAAAAATGTTGAAAGTGATGGTTTTAAAATGCACCGAGCTGCTGTAGAAAATGGTGTGGTTTGTATGACAAGCTTAGATACAACTCAAGCTCTCTTAGAAGCAATCGAAATCAACTCTTTAGGAGTTAATACTTTATGAACCAAGATATAATTATTCCCGCTATCGATGTTCAAACCCCAGACAGATTAAACTTTATAATTGAAGAACTTGCTTGTGAAGCCTCTATGGTCAAAGTCGGGATGGAGCTTTATTACAGTTTTGGCGAGAAAATTCTAGATGATTTATCAGAAAAAGAGCTCAAGATCTTCTTAGACTTAAAACTCCATGATATTCCCAACACAGTAGGAAAATCATGTAAAGCATTAGGCAAATTAGGCATTCAAATGCTTAATGTCCATGCTGCAGGCGGAGCTGACATGATGAGTGCAGCTAATGAAAGTTTTAAAAGTGAAAATGAAAAAGCGAAACTCATTGCAGTTACTCAACTCACTAGTACTTCACAGAAGATGTTAAATGAACAACTTCTCATTCCTGGGACAATTCTTGATTGTGTACTTCGCTATGCAGAACTTGCCAAGAAGTCTGGTCTCGATGGAGTTGTCTGCTCCGCTATGGAAGCCCCTTATATAAAAAAAGAGCTTGGCCCTGACTTCTTATGTATCACACCAGGTATTAGACCTAGCGGGGCTGATCATAATGACCAAAAAAGAGTGATGACCCCCCAACAAGCGATGGCCAATGGCTCGGATTATCTCGTTATTGGTAGGGCCATTACAGAGGCCACCTCCCCTAAAAAAGCTTTTCAAGATATTACACAATCTCTTAGTCAAGGAATCTAAAGATGAATCAAATTGCCGAGGCACTTCTTCAAACTCAATCAGTTCATATTAATACACAAGAATACTTTACATGGACTTCAGGTAAAAAATCTCCTATTTATTGTGATAATAGACAACTTATTTCTTACCCTCACTATCGTACTCTTATAACTCAAGAGTTTGTAAAAAAAATTAAAACAGATTTTTCCCAAGTCGAATTAATCGCAGGAACTGCTACAGCAGGTATTCCTTGGGCCGCCTGGATTGCTGAAAGTTTAAATCTCCCCATGATTTATATTCGCTCCAAACCAAAAGGGCATGGTCTAAAGTCTGCTATAGAAGGAAAGGCACTCCCTTCTCAAAAAACTCTTATTATCGAAGACCTTATCTCAACAGGAAAAAGCTCAATTGAAGCGGTCCATAACGCAAAAAATGACAAGTTAGAAGTCTTAGGGGTTCTTAGTATTTTTACCTACGGATTTTCTCAAGCAGAAAATGCTTTTCAAGAGCAATCTATAGAAAAATATTCTTTATGTCATTTAGATCAGCTGCTACAGCACGCTCAAGCAACTCAAACATTAAATTCAAGTAACGTTGATCAAGTTTTAGAATGGAAAAAAGCCTTTATTTAAAGCATCAATTTAAGCTCTTGAGCGTAGTTTTCATCAAGTTTATGGCCAATATCATTTAATGTCACAAATCGTCCTAAATTACCGCGTTCTCTTAAAGTTTCAAACTCTTGTTTTGCTCCCTCATAATCAACAACTAAGTCTGATGTGGAATTTATTTGGTGATACAATACATCATGACGAAACTTAAAATAATCATTCCTAAAACAACAGGCCAAACCTATAACACTCTCAACACTTGGAATCATTTCTGCAAGCTTAGGCGCTAAATAACCACCTTGGGAATACCCAATAACTGTTATGGGCTTTCTAATGAGCTCCATTTCAATTAATAAAGATTTAATATATTCAGCAGCTGGAATATAATCAATATAGTAAGTCTTTTTTGTCGGATCAAAGAAATACCAAGCAAACCGAGGAAAATAGCCCTTTTGTTTTTTTACTGGAACCATAAAAGGCCCATTAGGAGCAATAATGGCACTTTCTTTAGGTAAAAAGTTTAAAAGTTTCTCATACATAAAACTTCCATCTAAGAGATATCCATGTAAAAGAACAAATACTTTTTTGGGATTGACTGGCATATGAACTTCAGCTTCATGTTTAAGACGAATTGGAATAGTAGAAAACTCTTTTTTCATACTCTAATTTTCCTTTTCCTACTGCCCTTTGTCCAATGATTCTGACTTTTCTGTGTACTCAGCTTCAACAATATCTCCCTCGACAATAGATTGCTCATAATCATCTGCTCTTTGGGCCGAAGAAAAGTGTTGGCCATTTTTAAAGATATGAAAATGAACATTTCCACGTGCAATGTTTCGTTCAATCATTTTTCGAACCCATAACATCAAGATATGCCTTGTCCCAGGTAAAACTAAAGAAAAACCAAATATATCTGTCATAAACCCTGGTGTTAATAAAAGCAAGCCTCCCGCAAAAACCATCAAACCTTGAATAATCTGATTTCCAGGTATTTCACCTTTTCCCATTTCATTTTGAATTTTCATTAAAATACTCAAGCCTTGTGATTTTGCTAAAGCTGCACCTAAAATTCCCGTTATAATCACAATCAAAAGAGTGTTGAGTCCCCCAATTTGAGCGCCAATACTGAAAAGTAAGTAAATCTCCAGCGCCGGAATAACTGTAAACAAAATAACAAACAAACCAAACATATAAATCCTTAATAGTTTTAAGATGGGATTTAAATAATAACTGTCAAGGTATAAAAAAAGGGGACCTCTCGTCCCCTCATACTTTTAAAAGTTATGATTTTCTATCTAAAGACCCAATTTGCATAAGCAGAAGTTTTAATCTGATTACGATTAAGTAGTTTTTCTTCTTCTAACTTAAACTCTGTGTCCAAAACAACACGCATATTATTTGGTAGTCTAATACCCAAATTATTTAAATCTACAACGACATGACTTTTCTGGTTGATAGTTTGAACATCTATTTCATTTGTCTCTAAGTATTTTGTTAACAAAAGAGGATCTGTCATAAATCTTCTATTTCTATAAATTCTGATTTTTTGTGTAAACTGGTCTAAATTAAAACCTGCACCTAGACTGAAATTTAAAACACCATTTCTTAGCTTCACATCTTGAATACCATCGCTCAAAACATTCTTTGCTGCGACTGCTGAAACAAGCTTTATCTTATAAACAAGATCAACATATTTTACATCGCCACTGCGAGATTCGCTTCTTAGTCTTTTGTCCAAAATAATAAAATAGTTTTTTGATGACTTAACACTTAGACTCGAGTCTTCACCTGTGACAGATACTTTAAAGGCTTCTCTAACTTCATCAAAGACATTTCCCTCTTTAGCAAATTCAAATTGAATATTTGTCTCAACATAATAATCGTGAACTTGAACAGGTCTTCTTTCAGTTCTAGTACAAGGATATGGAATACTTACTGGAACATTGCGACACACAGTTCCACCTGGTGCACATCTTTGACGGCAATTCCCATTGCGATCACAAACGACAGTACATCTTGGTGGTCTTGGTTCACAAATATTTCGATACTCCGTTCTATAACAAGTAGATGGAACACGAACATTTCTGTACTCAGTCTTTGTTTTCTCAGTACTTAACCTAATTTCATATGAGCTATCAACACCCTCATAAAGAAACTCTTCAATTGCTGTCGTATCAGCAAAAGAAAAACTACTGACCATAAGTAAACACATGATTAATATATTCTTCATAAACTCCCCCTTATCTGTGGATATAGCTTAAACTACAAAAATACACACAATATGTATACTTAAACCAAGTTCATCTAAATGATTTTAAAAAAAACTGATATTTAAAGAGCCTTTACAAGAATAAGCAGCGCATCACTAACTCAAATTATTATTTTTTTCAATGCTCATACTTCTTTGTTGCTGTGAAAATTCAATAAGTTTTTCTTGAACATCTTTATTCTGATTGGCCAAGATTTTTAAGGCCAAAATGGCAGCATTTTGAGCATTATTAATACCAACAGTTGCAACAGGAACTCCTTTGGGCATCTGCACAATAGATAATAAACTATCTAGCCCATCCAGATGGGTCGCTTTTATCGGTACACCAATTACTGGAAGAAAGGTAAAAGCTGCAAGCATTCCAGGCAAGTGAGCCGCTCCTCCCGCTGCTGCAATAATACAAGCCGCCTGGGCATCTTCAGCTTCTTTTGCAAATACAGACAATAAGTCAGGAGTTCTATGAGCGGATACAACCTTAGCTGTGACCTCAACATCAAAATCTTTTAAAATAAGCTGCGCTTGCTTCATGACTTTCCAGTCACTATCACTTCCCATGGCCATAAAAATATTATTCATAGTTTATACCCCTCAAATAATTTTTCACCAAATTCCAAACAATCTTTTTGCCCATAAAGAGTTATATGCCCCATTTTTCTTCCTGGTTTAGAATCCTTTTTATGGTACATATGAACAGCACAAGTATAATCTCCAGAAACTTCAGGCAATTTAAGGTTATAGTCCTGAGTTAATCTTTTTCCTAAAAGATTAACCATCGTAAGACAGGGAAAAACTTCATTAACTTCTCCCTTAAAATTATTAGTGGCCACCTCAATCATCAAATCAAACTGACTTCGATCCATTCCCTCTAGAGAAAAATGAAAAGAATTATGAACTCTTGGAGCGGCTTCATTAACAAGAATAAAACCATCCGTGGTTTCAAAAAACTCAAAAGCAAAAACACCTTCACCTTCTAAGTTCTTTCCTATCTGATCCATGATAGATAAAATTTTATTATATTTCTTTTGAGTAATTACTGCGGGATAATTCACCAAATGACAAATATGGTTTTTTTGAAATGTCTGACATGGAGAGAGAATAAGATAATCATTTTTTGCTTTAACTAATAAGGAAGCATATTCATTTTTAATCTCAAGTTTTTTTTCAATAATTAAGTGACCAAGATGATTTTTAAAAACATTTTTAACTTTCGCAGTTAAGGCGCTCTTATCTTCGACTTCGAAGTTACCATAA
>PAKC01000022.1 GCA_002706205.1 Halobacteriovoraceae bacterium | reverse complement strand
TCAACAGTTACAATATCTCCTGGTCGTGCCAAACCATCATTTATAATTACTTTTCCATCAATATCAGGAGCTTGTCCTCTATGTCTTCCCTGTAGCAACAGGTCTGTTTCATCATGTACACCTTCAACCAGGACTTCAAGCTTTTGTCCTAAATACTCTTGATTAAGCTCTCGAGCAATTTCTTTTTGGACTTCATATAGTTTTTCAAATCTTTGTTCAATAACCTCTTGGGGAACTTTGTCTTTAAGTCTAAGAGCAGGGGTTCCTTCTTCATCTGAATATTTAAATACTCCTAAATGATTAAAACGAACTGAACGTACACCTTCTAATAACTCTTCAAAGTCTTCTTCCGTCTCTCCAGGGAAACCAACAATGACTGATGTTCTTAAAACAATACCGGGAATCTTTTCTCTCAATGTTTTAATTTTAGAATGTATCAATTCATTTGTTGCTCTTCGATTCATTCTTTTTAAAACTTTTGAAGAAAAATGCTGAATCGGCATNTCGAGATATTTACAGATAACATCAGACTTTGCCATCAGATCCATAACATCCTCTGTAAGATCATCTGGATAAAAATAAAAAACTCGAATCCAATCGGCTCCAGAAGCTTCTTCTAAAGACTTTAACATATTATAAATTACTGGATTTTTTTTATCTTCTCTTTGAAATCCCTCAAAGTCAGAACCGTAGTCAGAAAAGTCTTGCGAAATAAGATTCAACTCTTTCACACCTGACTTGACTAGAGATTGTGACTCTTTAACCAAAGAATCAATTGACCTTGAGCGAAGCCTTCCTCTTAAAGTTGGAATGATACAAAAAGTACAGTTTCGATTACAGCCTTCACTAATTTTTAGCCAGGCCATATAACCTGGACTTGTGTTAAGTCTAGGGTCAAATTCTGTATGAATGTATTTGGGAATTTCCACAAAAGATTTCTTTTCAAGTTTCCCTTCTTCAAATGCCTTCAACAGTGGAACAATCTTATGGTATTCACCCGTTCCAATAAACATATCAACTTCAGGCATCTCTTGTTCTAATTCACCATAGTATCTTTGGGCCATACAACCACTCATTACTAAAGCCTTACAATTTCCTATTTCTGGATCTTTAAAATCAGCAAGGTCTAAAACAGTTTCAATCGATTCGGCCTTAGCGGCTTCTACAAATGAACAAGTATTCACAATGATCACTTCAGCATCTTCTGGCGACTGAGAAACTTTAAAGCCATCAAGGCCTAAATGTCCCAACATAACTTGTGAATCAACAAGGTTTTTTGAACATCCAAGCGAAGTAAAAAATAACGACTTTTCAGTAAATTTTGACTGATCTAATGACATAACTTCTCCAAACTATAGGTCAGCGCACTATAATAAGAAGCTGCTTCTATGTCTATGAAAATTCGTCAATATAGATAAAATCTTCATTAACCGCTCTCATATGGGGATAGATGAGAAAACTCAAACTCACAGACAGAAGCTCTAATGATGTAACTACTCTAAATTTCTAGATGTCTGAACAAAAAAGCTTTTTTAAATTTGAAATTATTGGCTTCGAACATAACTGCTTACTAGCGCCTCAATGAATCCCTTCTTAATAACACGACAGAGGTTCGCTACTTAGTTTGAGTTTTCTCTATCATCAACTTGGTAGGTTAGTTTAAAATCTTCAAGGTCTAGTTTTCCCTATAAAAACATCCCACAGACTCTTTATTTCGAACAGAAGCATTAAGAACCATTTCCCCAACCTCTACGGCATTTCTCAAACCAATAAGGTCATCACGAAGTTTTGCATGTTTGTAAAACTTATGGATTTCTTGAGTTAACTCTCCAAACATCGCTCCGGCCCTGGCCAGACGATTTTTAGACCTTTTAAGACCTAAATAATTCCACATGGTTTGCTTTAATGTTTGGATATCTTGGGTAATAAGAGCTGCCTCGATCGCCTGATCACCACTTTGCCAGTCTTTAATTGAATGGGCATCATAAACAGACTCATCAGCAATCGAAGTTATGATATCTTCCGCCGCCATATAGCCAAATGTTAGACCTTCCAATAGTGAAGTCGAAGCAAGTCTATTGGCCCCATGTAATCCAGTACTGGCAACTTCGCCAACAGCATATAGATTTTTAAGCGTTGTTTTTCCTAAAAGATCAGTTTTCACTCCCCCACAAGTATAATGAGCTGCGGGAACAACAGGTATAGAATCCTTAGTCATATCTATTCTATGTTCTAAGCAATAAGCATATATTGTAGGAAATCGATTCTTTATCCAATGAGTCTCTTTATGTCGAATATCTAAAAAAACACAATCGTCCTGTAATTCAATCATTTCACTTAAAATCGCCCTCGAAACAATATCACGTGGAGCAAGCTCTTTATCTTCATGATATTTATGCATAAATCTTTCACCTTTAGAATTAAGCAGTATTCCTCCCTCTCCTCGAACAGCTTCAGAAATTAAAAAGCGCCTATGATAAGCTCCAGAATAAAATGTTGTAGGATGAAACTGAATAAATTCCATATTAGAAAGCATTGCCCCGGCCCTTTTGGCCATGGCATGCCCATCACCTCTTGCCCCACTAGTGTTAGAATTATGTAAATATAAGGCTCCAATTCCCCCAGTAGCAAGAATTGTTTTTTTGGCCATCACTTTTTTTACGACATCGTCATTTTGATCATAAAGGTAGGCCCCAACAATTTTATGTTCCTCATAACGTTGCTTTAAATTAACTCCATGATGCGAAGGAGTGATTAAATCAATGGCAGTGTGAGAGGATAGTATTGTGACATTACTCAATTGCTTTAAATAGTTTAAGAGACTAATTTGAATTGATTTTCCAGTACAATCATTTTTATAAATAATTCTTTCACTGGAGTGAGCTGCTTCCTTAGTAAAAGCAAGTTTATCTTTTTCTTTCGTAAAATCAGTTTTAACTTTTTTAAGTAAAATTTCTTCTAAAACCTTTGCTGATTTTTCGATTAAAATAGTAATCGCTTGGTCATTAGAAGTTCCACAGCTAGCCTTTTGAATATCTCTGCGCAAAGCTTCTGCTTCATCCCACTCAGGCTTGGAATATATAATTCCACCTTGAGCCCAATTTGTATTTGTTGTCTGCGGGTCTTTTTCTCTCGTCACCAAAGTAATTTCTAAGTTTTTCTCCGCAAGTTTTAAAGCTGAGGTTAGTCCCGCAATACCTGTTCCCACGATAAGAACATCACATCTATGCAACGAACTCATACGAGTCTCTCAATTTTCATCGACAAATCTACCTGAGGAGCATTATAAGTAATTGAACCACAACTTATAGCGTCGACTCCCTCAAATAAATAATCCTCTAAACTCTCTAAGTTTATTCCCCCAGAGACCTCATAAGTCATGGTTGCGTCCTTTAATTCTAAAGCTTTCTTGACTTCCACTGGAGAAAAGTTATCTAATAAAAAATGCTTAATACCTAAACTTATTGCTTCATTAAGTTCTTCTAGATCGTGAATTTCCACAATTAAAGGGGTATAAAAAGTATGCAAGCCTCTAAAGTGCTCAACAGCTGGTTTTAATCCGTGCCAAAATTTTTTGTGATTATCTTTAATCATCCATGCATCAGTTTGACTAAAGCGATGATTAAACCCTCCGCCTTTGTTTACAGCATATTTTTCTAAAAAACGAAGACCAGGTGTCGTTTTTCTAGTATCTAAAATTTTTATATTCCCAGCCTTTTCAACGAACCTCTGAGTATAGGTTGAAATACTACTCGATTTTTGAAGTAAGTTTAAAGCTATTCTTTCCCCACTCAACGCAATATTAAAGGGAAGCTGAAATTTAATTTCTCTTGAGTCTTGCTTAAGTATTTTTTTCCCTTCCCAGAACAAAAATTCAGAATAATCAAATGGATTCTGAGTAAGATAATTAAAAGTTTCAAAAAAGAACGGTAAGCCAGATAAAACCATATCGTCTTTAATTTTAAGTTGGCACTCAACTAAGTCTTGAGGCAGGGAATGAGTGTAAAAAAAGTTTTGTGCTAATTCATCCTCTGAAAAATAGTACTCTAAAGACTTTCTTAAACCGCTTTGTAAATTCATAGAATATCCTTATAAATATTTATCCATTTTAATTATCACAAAAAAATCAAATACTTAAGAATTTGTCTCGAACTTTCAATTTGCACTAAGAATTTCATGCGTTATTTAGTCCTTATTTTCTTTACACTGTGCATCTACCCAGAGAATCAGTTTTATTATTGGCAAAAGAAGTCCTATTTTCCTTTTAATATAGAAAAAAGGTCTTACTCTACTCACAATTATGGGTTTTATAAGGCGCTAGTCACCGGAAATAAAAAAGAGCTCCCTAGAGAGCAAAAAAAGCTTTTTAAAAAATATGGTCTTTCTCATATTCTCACACCCTCTGGAATCCATCTCTCTAGTGTGATATTTCTTTTCAAATATTTTAAAACTCTCGAACTTCTTTTTTTAATTGTGTTCTTTATCTATCTACAAAACTTTAGTGTTTATAACTCTTTAGAGAGAGTGACTCTCTTTAGGCTTTTGTATATTTTTATCAAGAAACTTTCTCGTACAAAAAATAATATTGAAATATCATTTATAGGAACATTTTTTTTAAGTGCCCTCATTGGACACTATAGTGCAAACGCTTTAAGTTATATCTACAGCCTGCTTTTTTGGGGAACGATTATATGCTTTAAAGAAAAGCCACTAAAGATGATTCTGATGTTGAATCTTTCTCTTCTCTTTATTTCATCTTATACAAATCAACTCGTGAGCCCTTTTTCTCTTCTTATTAACACTGTATACACATTCATCTTTAGCTCTTTATTTCCTCTTTTTCTTTTTAATAACTTCCTTCCAACAATTCTAAACTATGATGGCCTATTAAGTTTCATCATCACTCTTTTGATTAACTCTCTTAAGATGCTCGATCATATTATCGGAACTCCTCTTGTTCAAATTCCCTTAAGCTATCTTAGTTTAAGTATTCTTCTTTTTTTAAATAATAAAAATAAAACTGCGGTACTTCTCATTTGCCTAAGTTATTCTAATACTCAAGTACCTCAACAGGTGAATATACCTAAACGTTTTATAAACCTAGAAAGTTCTGCTGAAATAATTAAACAAAAAAATAAAAAAGTAGAGTTTTATGATAAAAAGTGTAAAGTCGATATTTTTAAAATTCGGTGTAAAAAAAGGCCCTCCAACTGGGGAGGGCCTAGGTTATGATTTATTCAAATCTTATTTAACATTCATATCCGAGATAAGTTTTTCAAAAGTTTTTTCTTCTCGAATCGCATACATAATATTATTTTTAATATTTTCATTCGACTTATAATAACTTTCAACTTGTGACTTATCCATCCCCGACTGAGAAGCAATTTCATCTAACTTCGCTTCAAAGTCATTCTCAGTTGCTTCAATTTCATATTTCTTTGCAAGCTTATCTAAAATTAGACCTGACCTAACTTGAAACATGGCCCTTTGAGTTACATCCTCATCCCATTTTTCAAAGTATGTTTTCAGCATTGTTTCATCAAAACCTTGTTGTTTTAAATTTGCACCTAGCTCTTCTCTTACAGAGTTTTTTTGCTGATCAACTAAAGCTGATGGAACGTCGAAGCTATTATCCTCAACAAGCTTCTTAAGAATTTCCTCTTGAAGCTTCATTTGAGTTTCTCTTTTCTTCTGGTTTTCTAATCTTTCTTTATTTTTATTTTTAAAGTCTTCAACTGACTCAAAACCAAACTCTTTTGCCAATTCGTCAGTTAATTCTGGTGTTTTACGTTCTTTAATTTCTAAAAGCTCAACATCAAACTTAACATCTGCTTCTTGTAATTCTTTTTCATGGTAGTCTTTAGGAAAAGTAACATCTATTGTTTTCTTTTCTCCTTTTTTCATTCCAACCATAGACTCTTCAAAGCCAGGAATGAATTGGCCAGAACCAATTTCTAGTAAGAATTCTTGTGCTTTCATATTATCAGGACGAGTTCCATCTGGCTTCTCTCCTTCAAAGTTAAAAACAGCAAAAAGCCCATTTTCAAGCGGCTTAGACTCATCCTCTAATTCTACCATTTCAGCTTTAGGACCTAAATATCTATCTTCAAGTTCTTTAATATCTTTCTCAGTTACTGCATCATCTTCTTTTTTAAATTCATATTTTGAATAATCTTTGATTTCAATCTCTGGAAAAATTTCTATCGTCGCTTCAAAGCTCACATTATTATCTTCAAATTTGGTGTTACCAAATGCAGGATATCCTACCGCTCTTAAGTCTTCATTTTGAACAGCTTTATAAAACTCCTCTGAAACAAATCTATAAAGAGCATCGTTTTCTACTTGAGCTCCATAAACTTGTTTTACAAAGTTTAATGGTGCTTTTCCTTTTCTAAAACCTTTTAAATTAGCATTCCTTTGTTTTTCCTTTAAAGCAGATTCTATCTGCTTAGAAAGATCTACATCTTTAAAATTAAATAATAATTTCTTTGTACAACCATTAACGTTTTCGATTTGGTATGACATATACTCACCCTTTGCAATGCATTAAATTCTTATAAACTTCGTGAGAAAATAGCTTAAAAGCCCTCTATTTGTCAAAGAGAGATTCTAATAATTAACTGAAAACTTAACCAAGCCTACCGCTGGAGCAACTGGAGCAATATGTTTACCAGTGGGATTCACTAATTGCTCTCTGACCTCTTTTAAAGTCACCTTCTTCTTCCCTACGGCCCAAATTGTACCTACAATAGAGCGTACCATTTGCTTTAAAAAGCCATTTCCAGTAATTCTTATAACATAATGCTCAGGAATGACTCCCCCCATAGACATTTCTTCTTTAAAAATCTCACATTCAAACACTTCTCTAATAGTAGACTTGGGATCACTACCTGTGCAATGAAAGCTTAAAAAGTCATATCTTCCCACAAATAAGGCACACGCTTCGTGCATTAACTTTTCATCTAGGGAATAGCTAATATTGCTCATAAGATGCTCAGAAAAGGGTGAAGGAATTTTAAGGTTACTGAAAAAATATCTATACTCTTTACTCTTGGCCATCGCAGTTGGACTAAACTGGCTTTCAACAACTTCACAACTTAGTGCCCTTATACTTGTAGGCAGTTTAGTATTAATTGCCTTAACCAAATTCGAAAGTGGACGAATTGGAAATGGCTCTTCAAAAACAACATAATAATTAAGAGCATGGACACCGGCATCTGTTCGGCCTGAGCCTTGAGTTTTCACCTGATTTTTATAGATTAAATATAAAGCCTCATTAACCTTCTGTTGAATAGTTTTCTGTTCATTTTTTTGAATTTGCCAGCCAAAGTAGCCTGATCCATTAAATTGAATTTGAAGTTTAAGCATTCTCTTCAGTTTCATCCCAGCTAAAAATATCCTTAAACTTATTTCTATGAGTCAAAATATATATTAATGAAATTAAGACATAGAGAGAAACAATAATAAAAATCATAAGTTCTTCATAGATAAATAAGCAAGAAGCCAATATTACAATAGCAAAAAAGACCTTTCGGCGATGTTTTCTCACCCAATCAGATTGTTTAAATGAGGGAAAAGGAACATTTGAAATCATCAAAAAGGAATAGAAAAGTAAATAAGGAATTGTAATTAATTTATTTTCAGTTATTTGAGGGATTTGAGAGGAGAAAAGTATATAACCAATTATCGCAGCTGCTGCTCCTGGAATAGGTAATCCTTGGAAATAATCGCTTTTAACTTTTTCAATATTCGCGTTAAATCTCGCCAGTCTTAAGGCTCCACACAAAAGATAAAGAAAAGCGACAACCATGCCTGGACGACCAAGATCAATTAAAAATTTATTATAAAAGATTAAACTAGGTGCAATCCCAAAAGATATTAAGTCACTTAAAGAATCAAATTGTTCCCCAAACGACGATTGTGTTCCAGTCAGTCTAGCAACACGCCCATCTACAGAGTCAAAAACAGCACCCAAGATAATAAGCATACACGCTTTATAAAAATCGCCTTGAATTGAATACATTATGGCAATGAAGCCACAACCAATGTTAAGTGCAGTAAAAGAGTTTGGAAGGAAAAAAGCTAATTTTTTATTATTTGATTGATTCATAATTCCTCATTATTAAAACTGGCCAAAAGTGAACTAAAAGCTTTCACCTTATCTTTAGGCTTAAGTAATATTTTTGCATTTAATGGTAAATCGATAACAACTTTTCCTCCAAACGGCAAATATCCAATATTTGCACCTAATTTGACTTTATCTCCTGCTCTTAAAAAAACTTGAGCCGGAAAAAAAGAAAAACGACTTATAAAAGAAAATTGCACACTATCATTGGACTTGGCCTTTAACTTCATATGACAACCTTCATTTTCTTCATGACGAACTTCAACAAATTCACCTGTTCCTGAAGCATACAGCCCATACAGGTCAATAAACCCAACATTTAGAACAACTCGTTGAGAGTCTTCCAAAGTTTTTACACTATGACATTTTCCAAAAACGGGCGAATACAAAATAGTTTGTGCTATGGCCCTTTTATTTCGTAAATCAAAGTTTTTTCTTCTAAAGAGAGAAATAATACCTATAAAGAGAAAAAATAGAATCGAGGCTTCTAAAATAAAAATACCAAGCCAAAGGAGTAAAAAATAAATTAAACAAACTCGTATAATCATTTTATGTGAAAGAAAAAAAAATGTTGTCATTTTTTCCTCACAAATTCATTGTCTAAAGAACGATAATAGTACAAGTCTTGTTTTTTATTTTTTTGCAAAACTGCTCTAAATACCTCACGTGGATATTTATAAATTAAATCTTTTGTTTTAATTGGATTTATTTCCATAAATTCTTCATGACCACAAAAAATATTTTTTTTGTCATTCTTTAATGAATTCTCTAACAAATCTTCTGCCACCAAACTTTTGTTTGATTCGCCGGTGTGATTATTCCACTTAAAAATAAAAACTTCCCCTTTAAAGGCTTTACCTAGCCAAACTCCTTCATCATGACCACACCAAGAAGGTACTTCAAAATGATAAAAAGTATGAATACTAAGTCCGTACCATTGCATAATATCGGTAATTCCTGCAGTCACTCTCATTCCCGTATATGATCCGGGACCAGCACAGAAGAAAACACCAGTCATATCATCAAATGAAAGCTGATGTTTTTCAAATAAAGAATAAATCAAAGGATGTATCTCTGAAGAACTTTTTTTAGATACAAGATACTGATAATCGACCCATTCACAGGTGTCTGAAAGTAATCCAACAGTAATATTTTTTGTACTATCTAAAAAGAGATACATTTAATTAAAAAAGTCTGGAAATATCATTATAAAGTGCAACAAAAATCAACAAAAATAATAAGGACATTCCCACTTGCTGAGCATACATTAACTTTTTACGAGATAGAGGTCCTCTATTGATTGCTTCTAATAAAATAAAAACGATATGTCCGCCATCTAATACCGGAATAGGAAATAAATTAATGAGACCTAAATTAATTGAAATTAAGGCCATTAATCTAAAAAACATAGAAAGACTAATATTAAAAGATTCTGAGGCAACTTGCCCAATAGCAATTGGCCCCCCCACATTTTTTAATGCGACTTCACCCGTAATAAGCTTTTTAAAACCTAAAAAAGTTTTAACTGTTCCATCAAGAGTCCTATAGTAAGCTTTAGAGATTGAAGAAAGAACTCCCTTGCTTTGAGTTTCAATCATTATCGAATAAAAACTGATTCCACTTTCTACACCTACACTTAAAAATTTCTGTCCATTATGTTCTCTATAGCGTGGAGTAATTTTACTCGTTGTCTCTGTTCCCTTTGAGTTTAAAAGAGTTAAAGTTATCGGCTTTTCTTCACCTAAATTTTGAATAGTAGACTTAAGTTCATTAAAGCTAAAAATTCTTCTCCCTTCTATTCCAACAATAATGCTCCCTGCTTGAAAATTAGCCTCAGCAGCAGGAGAGGATGCTTGAATATTTTTAATAAGTAAATCTTTTGGATATAGCTTTGCTTCTTTAAATGCCTCTTCCCAGCTTTGTTCTTGCCGAGAAATCACTTGAGATGATTTGCTATCAAGATTTAGGCTTTCAGGATTAAATTGAAGAGAGACTTCTTCTTTTGAAATATCAATTAATTCTAATTGCGAAGAGTCTGATTTTAATATTTCTTCTAATGAAGAAGACTTAGAGTTTAACTCTTTAACAAAAAACATTTTACCTTCAGAATTAACTAATAAAGGAGCTCTTAAAGGGCCACTTACTTCTGAAAATTTTGTTATGAATTCCATTCCCTTCATTTCTATTGGAACTCTTATTGTCTTATCTTGTCGTTGAACTTCGATCGCTTTGACATCCGTATCAATCATGTTCAAATCATCAAAACTTACAATCTCTTGTTGATTAATTTGCTTTAATACATCTCCTGTACGAATACCTGCTTTATAGAGGATAGACTCTTGTGGAATAACTCCAAACTTTGTTTGAGGCACTTTTTCACCGACAGATACCAAAGCAAAATAAATAAAAAAAGCGAGAATAAAATTAGCAAGAGGACCACCAAAAACGATCCAAAATCTGGCCCACTTTCCTTTTTTGGTATAAGCGACTTTTTCTTCTTCAGCAGTTAATTCTTTTTCTGATAAAGGATCATCACCAAACATTTTCACATAGCCACCAAGAGGAATCAATGAAATCGCATACTGAGTATCACCTTTTTTAAAAGAAAATATTTTAGGTCCAAAACCAATAGAAAAAACCTCAACTCTTACACCAAAAAGTCTTGCAAAAAAGAAATGCCCTAACTCATGAAAGAAAACTAAAGGTCCTAAGAAAATAAAAAATATAAGTACTTTTTCTAACACAATTACAACTCCTTAAAAAAGGTACTTTACCATCATAACATAAAAAGGGGCTACAAAAATCAAACTATCAAGTCGATCATAAATCCCCCCATGCCCAGGTATAAGATTTGAGCTATCCTTAACGTCTAGTTGACGTTTTAACTTAGACTCTATCAAGTCACCAAATTGGGCCATAAAGGCTAGAAATATTAAAGAGATAGCAATCAAATAGCTATATTTTCCAAAAATAAAATAAATATAACCTGTTGAAATTACGACTGAAATAACTGTTCCCCCTACAGCACCTGCGATTGTCTTTTTTGGACTTATTTTTGGCCATAATTTTTTATTTCCAAAGTTTTTACCCACAAACCATGCTCCAGTATCAACCGTAAAGTTGATTAAAAGCATTAAAACAATAAGATGCAACCATTGTGCTTGTTCAACAAGATAAGACATTGCCGATATCGGGAGTAAAAAAAAGAAGCCAACCAAAAAAGAGCACTTTTTAAACCACAGAACCATAACGCTTGACTCTATTCGTCCCTTAAATAAATAGAGTAATAAACAACAATTAGCAGCAACGGCCATAAAAATAAAATAATCATATAAAAGGGTATTGTCTGAATAATAATTTAAGAAGAAGTAACCTAATAAAAAACTTATAAGAGAAAAAAAGTAATGAAAGCTTAGCCTCTTGCCTTTAAACATTTTAATTGAAAGTTCATCAATCAAGACAACTCCACTTAATAAGAGAAGTGCTGTTAAGCCATTTTGGCCAATAATTAAAGCCGAAATAAATATTATAACTAAAACTGTTGCAGAAATAATTCTTTGTTTTGTATTGGACATAATTAACTCAATATCTTTAAGTTTTGATCGGCCAAATATTTATTTTTTTCAAGAGTATTTGTATTCTCTATCCCACCAAATCTTCTTTCGCGAGCTTCTGTTGAGGCAATTATTTCTCGAAACTCTTGTGTTGTAAAATCAGGCCATTTGGTATCCGTAAAATACATCTCTGCATATGATATTTGCCAAAGTAAAAAATTAGATACTCTTTGGTCTCCAGCAGTTCTAATTAAAAGGTCAATATTTTTCAATTCAGGATTATATAAGTATTTATTAATATCTTCTTCAGTAACTTCTCTTTGAGCTCTATTATCTTTCAAAAAGTCGTTAACTGCATCAATAATTTCGGCCCTTCCTCCATAATTAATTGCTAAAGATAATGACAGTCCTGTATTATTTGCAGTTAATTTTTTTGACGTTTCTATCTCTTGTACAATTTTAGAGTCTAAAACTTTATAGTTACCAATGACATTAAAACGAATATTGTTTTTGATTAGATTTTTACGCTCTTTAATCAAAAACTTTTTTAAGAGTTTAAAAAGATTAGTAACTTCATCTTGTGGGCGACTCCAGTTTTCAGTAGAAAACGCGTATAATGTAAGAGATTCCAACCCCATTTTAGCCGATTCTTTAACAATCTCAGTAACATTGTTTGAACCTTTTACATGGCCCCACACCCTAGGACGTTGTCTCATCTTAGCCCAACGACCATTTCCATCCATTATAATAGCAACGTGTTTTATAGAAGAACTCATGAATTAGACAGTAAGAAGCTCTTTTTCTTTTACAGCAATAAGGTCATCAACATCTTTTACAAACTTATCTGTAACTTTTTGAATCTCATCTTGATATTTTTTTACATCATCTTCAGTAATTTCTTTCGCTTTTTCTGCTTTTTTTACTAAGTCGTTTTGATCTCTTCGAACATTTCTAATTGCAATTTTAGCATCCTCTCCCATTTTTTTTACTTGTTTAACTAAATCTTTTCTTTTCTCCTCAGTAAGTGCAGGAAATTGAATACGAATAAAGTTACCATCATTTGAAGGATTAAGACCCAAATTAGCATTAATAATTGATTTTTCAATTTCAGAGATTATTGATTTATCAAAAGGTTGTATTTGTAACAAACGAGCTTCTGGTGTAGAAATCTGGCCAACTTGTTTTAAGGGAGTGGGACTTCCATAATAATCAACTGTTACACCATCAAGAACATTAGCATTGGCACGACCAGTTCTCACCTTTGTAAGTTGGCCTTGTAAAGACTTTATTGNTTTAGTCATAGATTCATTAAGCGTATTTTTAATTTCATTAATCATTAATTTACCCCTGGTTTATTCTTCTAGAGTTACTTTTGTTCCTACAGACTCACCCTTAACAACTTTTTGTATATTTCCAGCCTCAAACATATTAAATACAATTATGTCCATTCGATTATCCATACACAAGCTTATTGCAGTGGAGTCCATAACTTTAATTCCCTTACTTAACACATCCAAATAATTAAGCTTATCAAATTTTATAGCATCATTATGCTTCATAGGATCTTTATCGTAAATACCATCGACTTTGGTTGCCTTCATAATCACATCTGCATTAATTTCATTAGCTCTCAGAGCTGCAGTCGTATCAGTAGTAAAAAAAGGATTTCCAGTTCCTGCTGCAAAAATCACAACTCGCTTTTTTTCAAGATGTCTTACTGCTCTTCGCCTGATATAGGGCTCAGCAACTTCCTTCATCTCTATTGCAGATAAAACACGAGTATAAACCCCTTTTCGCTCTAAACTATCTTGTAAAGCTAAACAATTGATCACTGTTGCCATCATACCCATATAATCAGAAGTAGATCTATCCATCCCTGATGTTGCACCAGCAACACCTCTATGAATATTTCCACCACCAACAACCACAGCAACTTCAACTCCTAACTTATGAAGATCTGCTACCTCTGAAGAAATTTTAGTAAGCATCTCTCCATCAATGCCCAAGCCTTGATTTCCGGCTAAAGCTTCACCCGACAACTTCAATAAGACTCTTTTATATTGCATTCTTTCCCCAATACTAAAAAGGGCCCAATCTTTGGGCCCCATATATTTAAACTATTAAAATTAAGATTGAGTCATTTTAGCAACTTCTTCTGCTAAATTATCTTCTTTTTTCTCAATTCCCTCACCAAGTTTAACTCTATCAAAGCCCTTAACAGTAATTTTTGATCCAGTTTTACCTTCAAATTCCTTAACGAGCTTAGCAATAGATAAGTCAGGGTTTTTTACAAATTTTTGATCCATCAAACAAATTTCAGATGCTAATTTATTAAGCTTACCTTTAATAATATTTTCAATCATATTTTCAGGTTTACCTTGCTCTTTAAGTTGAGCTTCATAAATTTTAGCTTCTCTTGCTTTATAGTCTTCATCAATTTCATCAGCTTTTAAAAACTTTGGCTCAGCTGCTGCAACATGAAGACAAAGATCATTTACCAATTCAGAAAAATCTGCACTTTTTGCTGCATCAGCACTATCAGTAGAAACTTCTACTAAAACACCAATTTTTCCACCATGAACATAAGAGCCAACTTTTCCTTCACCAGCAAGTTCTCTTTTTACAAATCTTCTAACATCAATTTTTTCACCGATCTTTAACGTCAGCTCCTGAATTGTTTCTTGTAAAGTTGAGCCACCCATTTTCTCAGACTTAAGCTCTTCAACATTATTAGCCTTACTTGTTACAAGATGATTAGCGACATTATGAACAAAGTTTTTAAAATCATCATTTTTAGCAACGAAGTCTGTTTCACAGTTTACCTCAACTAAAGCTCCGACACTACCTTCAACAACAGATCCAATTAAGCCCTCTGCTGCAACTCTAGTCGCTTTTTTTGCTGCGGCTGCCAGACCTTTTTGTCTCAAAAAATCAATTGCAGCTTCCAAATCACCGTTATTTTCAGATAGAGCTTTTTTACAGTCCATCATACCGGCCCCAGTCTTTTCTCTTAATTCTTTTACATCTTTTGCCGTAAACGCCATCTTAATATCCTCATTATCTATTTAATTATAAATTTTATTCTTCCATATTTAATTCAACGTCTTTTTCATATTTTTCGAGAATTTCTTTCTCTAAAGAGACGTTTCTGCCAACTTCACCAGACTCTTTTTTAACACCTTTACCACCTTCAGCAACAGCTGCGCTAAAGTACTCTGAAAAGAGTGTTATTGATTTAATTGCATCATCATTACCAGGAACAACATAATCAATTCCTTCAGGATCACAGTTAGTATCAGTAACAGCAATAACAGGAATATTAAGAAGATTTGCTTCCTTAACTGCAATTCTTTCATTATTTGGATCTACAATAACAATAGCTCCAGGAAGCTTTCTCATATTTTTAATCCCACCAAGGTTTTTCTCAAGCTTTGCAACTTCTTTTTCTACTTTTGACTGCTCTTTTTTTGTAAGAAGTTTAAAGTCCCCAGTTTCTTTCATTTTTTCAACTTTTCTTAGCTTATCAATTGAAAGAGAAATTGTTTTATAGTTCGTTAGCATTCCACCTAGCCATCTATTTGTAATATGAAATGCTCCACAGTCTTCTGCAGCTTTTCTTACAACATCAGAAGCTTGTCTTTTTGTTCCAACGAAAAGAACAGACTTTCCTGACGATGCAGTCTTTTTAATAAAGTCGTAAGCTTTCTGTGCTAAGGGTAATGTTTGTTGTAGGTCAATAACATAGATCCCGTTTCTTTCACCATATACATATGGTTTCATCTTTGGGTTCCACTTGTGGGTTTGGTGTCCGAAATGAGCACCAGCTTCTAATAGTTCTTTTAACTCAAGCGCTTTTGCCATGAATGTCTCCTTGGTTGGTTGAGTCGAATCGTTTGAGCCATTATCACTATAATAATGGACCATCCAAATCAAACGATTATCGTTAATAATAATACCTAGAAAAACTAAGTACGCTTTATTTAGCATAGAATTAAATTTATTGGCAAGTGGGGAAGAAATTATTTTGTTTCTGGACGAACTAATACTTTTCTTGGCTTTGAGCCTTGGNCGGGTCCCACGATCCCATTTTTTTCCATTTCTTCAACCAAGTTAGCTGCTCTATTATAACCAACTCTCAATCTTCTTTGAATCATTGAAGCAGAAGCACTACCACTTTCAGTAACCACCTCTAAGGCTTGCTGATACATTGGGTCACTTGAAGTTCCAGATGTAAATGATCCACCTTTAATGAGCTCATCCTCATCTTCCAGGCCCTCACCTCCATTTTCCAAAAATTCCATAGCATTTTCATTATATGAGGTAGGAATTGTTCCAAGTTTTTCAATTAATCCTTCTACTTCATTCTCTTCAACAAAAGACGAGTGCATCCGCAACAAGTCAACTCCATGCTTATACAGCATATCCCCTTTTCCTAACAATTTCTCAGCTCCATATTGATCTAAAATTGTTTTAGAGTCATGCCCAGTAGAAACACGAAACGCAACTCTCGTTGGAAAATTTGCCTTTATGACACCTGTAACAACATCTGTAGATGGTCTTTGGGTTGCTACTACTAAATGAATTCCCGCAGCACGTGCTTTAGCCGCTAATCTATTTACATTTGTTTCTATTTCCTTGCCGGCCTTAGATAAAATAAGATCTGCAAATTCATCAATGACAATCACAATATAAGGAAGCTCGTAACCTTCTTCTTGCTTGTCTTCATAATAATGATTAATTTTAAATAAAACTTCAGGATTACATGTTTTTACTTTCTTATTAAAACCTTCAATATTCTTAACTCCCATTTCCTTAAGAATTGAATAGCGCTGATCCATCTCTTGAACGGCCCATAGAAGTGAAATTGCTGACGACTTAGGGTCAGTTATAACAGGAAGCATTAAATGTGGTAAACTTGAAAAAAGGGCCAATTCTAATTGTTTAGGATCAATTAATATTAGTTTTAATTGTCGTGGAGATTTCTTTACAATCAAAGAAACTAACAAACTATTTATAAAAACAGACTTACCAGCTCCTGTTGCACCGGCAACTAGCATATGGGGCATTCCTGCCAAGTCGACAACTTTTACGTCACCAAAAGCATCTTTACCCATCGCAATTGGAAGACGTTGTCTTGAATCATTAAAAGCATCGGACTGTAAAACCTCATCAAGAAAAATAAAATCTCTTGGATTTCTAGGAACCTCAATACCAATTGTTGACTTACCTCTCATTGGATAAACTATTCTAATAGGCGCACCATTAAGCGCCAGACCAATATCATCACTAAGTCCAGTAACCTTAGAAACTTTAACCCCCGAGCCTAACTCTAACTCAAAAGTATCAACCACTGGTCCCTTCAAAATATTGATAATTTTACCATCTAACTTAAATTCGGATAATTTATCCTGGATGGCATGTATAATCGTCTGAAAGTAGTTATCATCTGGACCCTTAGACTGTGTATGAGTTACATTTGCACTAATACAATCAATCAAGTCACTTGTTTTAAAAAAGCTTGGCCCGGCTTCTGGTTGCTTGACAACCGACTTTTTAACAACCGGATCAACAACCTCAGCCTCTTCCTCAGCTTCTGAATTAGTGCGAATTGAATCTTGCTCATCAATAAAGTCTTTCTTTTCAACTCTAGGAGTTACAACAGTATCATCTTCAAGAATTTTCTCATTTCTCTTATTATTCATTGGTTTTTTAACAACCTGACCACTTTCTTTGAGCATATTCACAGTCTTATTTGTAATATCTTTGGTGTTGATCTTTGATGAATAAGTTAATAAATGTTTTTTTGAATTTTTACTCAAGTTGGAAAGTAAGCGAATACTTCTACCACCAAATAATTCTAATCTATATTGTATTCTTTTTAATAAAACAAAAAATGCACCTCTTAAGGTTAAATAAAACATTAAAAAGCCAAAAATGAGTACCGCAAAGAAAGCAATATAAATAGAAACGTACTCTTCAGATATTTGCTTTAGTCCTTCACCTAAGTAAGTAGGAACAACTAGATATGTCAGTGAATAGAAAAAAATGATCATAGAGAAGCAAACAATAACATCTGATTCTCTTTTTCTTGCACTCAAAATAAAAGTATAAACAAAAGAAAAAAGCAAAAAAGGTATCGTTATCCAAGGGCCAACGTAATACGATATCTCAGCTAAAAATGAAGAAATATAATAACCTACAGAAAAATAATCATGAGAAGAACTTGAAATCATTAAAGAATTATCAGGAAGATGACTTCCAAAAAAATAATAAAAAACAGAAACAACTGAAATAAATAACAATAAAATTAATTCGGACTTTAAAAGTTTTTGTATCATTATTTAATTTTAGGAATATTCATATGAAATGGCAAAAGGCATTATTGAAGGGAAATATGTCCTCATTACAAAGTTTATTACTCAAGAATAATTTTTTGTAACTCGGAAGCTTCTTTTTGACAAAAAAAAAAGCCTAGAATAAATCTAGGCTTTTTTATTTAAAATATAATGGGAGCATCTTGCTATTCTCACACTCAGTCCCCCGAGCACTACCTTCGCCGCTACAGGACTTAACTTCTAGGTTCGAGATGTAACTAGGTGTTTCCCCTGCGCTATCGACACTCCCAAGTCTTTACGATTATAGTTAATCATCTTTGGCGTCAGCTTCGCTCTCTCACTCATTCTACGATCAATAAAGATCGTATCAATCGTTCGAACCTCGCTTCCTAAAATCTGATCAACTCTAACCGCAAATCAAATTCCAAAGATACTTGGGTGATCCTCCATTAAAAGAAGAATCAATCGCATAGTCTTATAAACTATACTTTCGTCTTTTACAACTACAAAACAAAACCAGATAGTATTTTCAAACATACCAAAATCAAAATTAACATCCAAAAAACTTTTTTGAATAAAGCAAAACGAGTATTTAGTACAGGTCAGCTGAACGCGTTACCACGCTTACACATCCTGCCTATCAACGTCCTAGTCTAGAACGACTCTTAATAGATACCTTATCTTGAAGGGGGCTTCCCACTTAGATGCTTTCAGTGGTTATCCTTTCCGAACTTAGCTACCCGGCGATGCAGCTGGCGCCACAACCGGTACACCATAGGTTCGTCCAACCCGGTCCTCTCGTACTAAGGTCAGC
>PAKC01000021.1 GCA_002706205.1 Halobacteriovoraceae bacterium | reverse complement strand
TTCTGTGTATTGTTTTACATCTCTTACTTTTTGTAATCCTAACTCGAGGTAACTTTTAGTAACCTTTCCAATACGAGTTAATTCGACTCGTCCACCCTTTAAAGCATCATGTATAACGATGGTGGAATTAATCATACGAATAAAAGTAAAATGTAAAAAATTAAGTCTTTTCTCATCAGTAACTTTATTAAGTTCCTTAATAAGATTTTCCATCTCAGTATCAAAGCTCACCAAAGCAGCACCATGAAGGCTCTGATTTCTAGCATGTCGATCAATATTAGGAGTTGATCTCTTTTTAGATAAAATAAAGCTTTCTACTTGCTTATAGGAAATAAAAGCATTAATTTTTTCAATGGCTTCATAGTAGTCAACGAAACCATAATCCCTTAATCTTTCTCTTTTATTTATATAAAGTTCTTCTTGTAAAACAGCAAAGGAGTCATTGATAAGCTTAAAAAGTTTACTATAAGCTTGATCAACACCTAATAAGTCATACAGATTTCTTATCATGTACTTTAATTCATTAGGGTATTTAAACTCTTCAGAGTATTCTATTAAAAGCAAAGAATCATCAGTTAAAAAATAAAAGTCATGATCAGGATATTGAGGATCTTCCACATCAAAAGTATAAACATTAACTCTCGACTTTAAATACAGCAAAAAGTCCTCAGAATTCACAAAACTTTGCACAAGTTTGAGATCTTCGATCTTAGAATAAGATTCAATCCAAAACTCAAAAGACTCAACGTCCACAACATCTTTTTTCCACAAATCGAGATCAAGCATCACTTGTCTTTGAGAAGAAGAAAGCTTGGGAAGAATATTGGCCACTTGATCTGTATTTGAAGATATTAAAGACATATATAGTGGCTGGATAGGGATCATAGACAGATCTGCCCCCACATCAACTAAAGTTTCAATATCTTCGACAGTATTATATGACTTTGCCTCAAAAATGATTTTTGACAAGAGATCGTTATTGGCCATAAAGCTTCCTTATAGTGAAAACTTCTTCTACCCTATTGTACATTAATTTTCAACTATTTAAGGATTTGGCTTAAGGCCTTTCGTTCTTTATCGTTAAAATCAAAGGCTCCGGTCTTAAGAATTTCTTTGAGTTTATTATGAGTCACTTGACTGCTAGGATCATTAGATTTGATATCACCAAAATCCTCTTCAGATGAGTTCTTGACCCCTTTTGAGTGAATTTCGGCCTTATCTTTAACCTCTGTCTTTTTTTTGGGTAGTACTTTTTGTCCAAATTTTTCAGCTAATTTTGCACGTATTTCATCAGAGGACGACTTTTTTTGCTCATTTTTTACTAGTTTTGAAGAATTTGCATTTTCAACTTTCATAAAATCCTAACCCATGCTATAAATGGGACAAAGCATTATATTTCTCCAAATATTTTAACAAAATCAATTAAAGGAGAAAATGAGGTAATTAATGCAGGTCTTAAACCATGTACCAAATTTGGCCCAGCTTCTTGCTTTTAATCCAAATACAAAAGCTTTTTTATGGGATATGGATGGGACCATTATGGAAACAGAGGCTTTGCATACCCTTGCAACCTTGCAAATATTAAAGAAATACCACCCCACGCTTAAATTTAGCTTTAATCAAATTGAAGAGATTTCGTATGGAGAAACCGACCCTGCTATTCTTAGTCATTTTCACCGCAGAGGGTTACTCAGTATTTTAGATATTCCAAGTTTTATTCAACTCAAAAACCAGATGATTATTTCAATTTTAAAAGAATTTGATGCTAAGCAAATTTTTTTACAAGAAATTAGAGATTTAATGGACTCCATCCAGCAAGCAGGACTTAAGCAAATGGTTGTGACCTCAAGTGAAAAAACAATTACTTATGCTCTTTTGAATTTTTTAGGTCTAGACAGACTTTTTTGTCATATTTTAACCCGTGAAGATACACTCGAAAACAAACCCTCACCAATGCCTTATCTTACTGCTATGGAATATCTCAATTGCACAAATAATGAAGTTATTATTTTTGAAGACTCGCCTAAGGGACTAGCAGCAGCAGAGGCAAGCAGGGCTTTTTTCTTACAGGCTAACTGGTACAATTCAGCTAAGGAAGAACTTCGATCACCCATTTAAATTGGGTCTTTTGATTATTGATAATTCTAACTCTAACCAAAGAGTTCTTAATTCCTTTATCAATATCGTTATAAACATAAAAGCTATCACCAAGGACCTGAATAATATTATATAAGCCTTGATGCATTTGCTTATCAATTAAAAATTTAAGGAATCTCAAGGGAAGTGGGGCTTTACGAGTACCAAGTTTATCAAGCTCATGCATATCCTTTAAGGATTGAACTCGAGAAAATCGATTAACTGTCTCTCGAAATTTACTTTCTTGCTCCAGATTAAAGATGTAATCATACTTTAGCTGAGACATATCAACCCGGGCCTTATCAAGATCAAACTTTTTTCTAAACTCCGTTGCAATATAAAAAGCACTACGCTTTGGTGCTTTCTTGCTTATAACTTTCTTTTTTTGCTTTTTCTTTTTTTTCTTTTTCGCCTTTTTAGGCATATCTGGAAGTATAATTTTCTCAAACTTAGGTGGTTCACTTTTTTCTTGTTTTGAAATAACTTTTTTTGGCCCTTTTTTCTTCTCTACATTAAAAATATCTTTTAACCCTTTATCAAAATACTCTTTTAATGCACCTAAGATAAAAAGATTTCCAGTGAGCGGTTCATTATTCTTACTTTGTAAATTTTCATAAAGATAAGGAAAAATCACACTTAGCTGAGAATAAAATGCTTCCCTATGGTTGTTATTTTCAACATATCTTTTAAAACATCCCATTTGGTAGTGGGGGCTTAAATGACTTGTCTTTAACAAAAGAGAGTAAACCTCTGGTCGATATGAAACTCCAAAAAGCCGGTCTTCTTCCGAGCAAATTTTATTTGCCAAGTTTAAGTCTTGATGACAAAAAGATTTAATTTTTTTCTCAACTTGATTTTTATCAAGTTCTTTTTTACAACTTTTATCATAACAATTTTGCAATAATCTATACTGGATAAGATCTTGAGGTGATTTTTTCTTAAGATGAAGATACCACTTTCTTTTTGCCGAATCAGTTGATTTTTCAAAAGGGACAACAACTTCAGATAAATTATTTAATAACTGAGGAAGATTTTTTTTAAAGATTTGCATTCTTTCACTCTTGGGACGACAACTTTTTAAAAAATCATTCCAATTTACTGAACATCCTTTTATTCCCAAAGCCTTTGTCGTATATTCGTAAGACCTCAAGCTTTCAAACAAATAGCTAAGGACAAGAAGCCGCACTAAATATCTATAATTATCGACACTTTTTTTAAGTTTTTCATCTGAACATTCAAGACCAATTTGAAATTCAGTCTCAAAAAACTCCTTTAATAAGAAAATATCCTTTTGAATCCTTTTATTAAAATAATACTCTTCATCTCTATCCTCTTGAAAAATATACTCTTGTCTATAATGATCGATATAAGGCATCGGATCATTAGGTCCATAATAATGTTCAAAGGTATACTCTCCCGTATGAGCGAAAAGATAAGTGGTAAAAAAGCTTAAAAAGAATAAAACTTTTAAAACCATAATAAGCTCAACCAAGGAATATAAGTGATTATAATAAGGGCCCCCAATAAGAGAAGGAGAAAAGGCACTACATCCTTATAAATTTGGGTTACAGATTTATTAAAACGAAAACTACTTATAAAAAGATTGATTCCAACCGGTGGTGTAATATAACCAATTTCCAAATTGGTTAAAAAGATAATAGCAAGATGAATAGGATCTACCCCAAACTCAGTAGCAATCGGAAGAATCAAAGGTACAACAACAATGATGGCGCTAAAAATATCCATCATCGCCCCAACAACAAGAAGAAAAATATTTAAACATAAAAGAAAAGTAAACTTGTCATCGATTAAGCTTTTCATAAGCTCCAGAATCCTCACAGGAACCTCTTCGTCAACAAGATAATTAGTCACAGCTAAGGCACAACAAAGAATAAGGATAATCGCCCCAACAAGACTCATACTTTCTTTCATGACACGTGGTAAATCCCTAGAAAGAGAAATATCTTTATAAAGAAAACATTCCATAATAAAGACGTAAAAAGCACATATTGCTGATGCTTCTGTAGGGGTCATAAAGCCCCCATAAATTCCTCCCAAAACAATAAAAGGAAGAGGAACCTCATATCTTGCTGCAAAAAAAGATGACTTAAGCTCGTTTACAGAGAATTTTTGAGTTCTGGTAAAATTTCGATCTCCTTTATATAAAGAATACATTGATAAAATCAAAATCAAGATCATTCCAGGGACTAAGCCTGCCAAAAACAAATCATCAATATTAACTTTTGCGACAATACCATAAAGAATAATGGGTAAACTTGGAGGAAATAATAATCCCAATGAGCCAGAAGTTGTAATTAAACCTAAAGAAAACTTCTCTGAATATTTTTCTTTTAAAAGCATTGGATACAGCAAGCCACCTAAGGCAATAATGGTAACTCCACTTGCACCAGTAAAGGCTGTAAAAAAGGCACAAATAATAAGACTGACAATCGCAACCCCTCCTGGCAACCAACCAAAAGAAGCTTGAGCAAGACGTAATAACCTTTGGGGTGATTTAGCTTCGGCCATCATATAACCAGCAAAGGTAAATAAAGGAATCGTTAATAAAGTTGGTGCAGAAGCAATTTTATAGACTTCAATCGCCAGGGCCGAAAGTTCAATATCCGCAAAACTAAAGGCTACAGCAGAAAAAAGAATCATCACAACAAAAATAGGTGTTCCTAAAATGGCCAAGCCTAAAATAAATATATAAAGAAAAGCTTCCATTAATTTTCCCTTGGCCTTGTTAAATTAAGTAAGACTCTTATAAAAAATCGTAATGAAAGTAGTCCAAAACCAAAAGGGATAATGCTTAAAAGATAACCTGAATGAATATTTAAAAACTCTAATTTTCCAAATTCAAATTCGATTTGAACTAAGTCTAAAGAAGCAAAAAACATGATAAGAGTCGCAGTCATTGCAATAAGCGAAATAAAGGCATCAAACCCCTTAGTAATTCTCTTTTTATCTTTTTTTTCAAGAAATCGAACTAAAAGATCAACTTTAATATGTTGTTTTTTTCCTGTAGCAATACTTGCTCCAAAAAATGTAGCAAGAAACACAAGGTGCCTCACAAGAGGCTCACTCCAATAAAAAGAAATCTCAAACCAACGTAAAATGATATTCATTAATGTCAAACCCAGCATGGCCGTCAGACATATGACTATCCCCCACTTTGAAACCTCATCTAAAAAAGAATTAATTAGTTTGATCACCTTAGCTTCTCAACCTCATTGATAATCCTCTTTGATAAAATTTTGGACTCTAGTTTATCCAAAACATCTTTTCTAATTTTTTCAGCTTTGGCCAAGTCGTTTTTTGAAAACTCAAGTAATTCGATGCCAAGCTCTTTCAGTTTGCTTAAAGACTTCTTATTATCTTCAATTGCTAGTTTATTTGCTTTTGCAATTGACTCCTGAGCTAATGATCGAATCATCTTTNTATCAGCATCAGAGATCTTTTTCCATTGTTTCTGAGTAATCAATAATGCACCAATCGAATAAGCAATTGGAAAATCAATAATATACTTCACTTGATTTTGCCATTGAAGCGCCAAAATCCCCAAAGGAGGAGCATAAGCAGCATCAATAATTCCAGTAGAAAGAGATGACATAACATCAGGTAAGGCCAAAGGTACCGAAACAAGACCTAAAGAATCCATCATGGCACGAACCAACTTGTCTCCTTCCCAAGCCCACATCTTAACGCCTTTTAGCTCATTAATACTTGTCACTTTTTTTGAAGAAGCCACATAAACCTTTCCAATGCCATAAAAGCCTAAGTTGACAAAACCTTTTGCTGCTATCTCTTGATTGAAGTAATCTGTGTTTTTAGTTAATGCATCTAAAGCTTTTTTTTCATCATGATAAAAATTAAAAGGCACTTCCATAATTCTTACATCTGAAAAGATATCCCCCAAAGTTTTTCCAGTGAAGACACCACCATGTAATTGCCCCACTCTTGTTTTACGTAAGACATCAGGTTCATCACCTTGAATTCCTCCATAATAAACCTGAAACTTAACTCTCCCCTCTGTCTTTTTCTTCACCTCTTGGGAAAAATCTTTGAGTGTTATGGCCAAATTAGTTCCTTTTGGAACCAAAGTCGCAAGTTTAATTCTTACTGCAAATGTTTCTAATGAAAACATCAGAAACAACAAATAAATAGCTAATTTTTTCATAAATACCTTTTAAAAAATTTCTTTTCTTAGTTTTAGCAATTTTCTATATTTTTGTCTTGCGACACTATTAAACAAATTATAAATTTTTGTTTTATCATATTTTAGCTTCTCTCTATTCTTAATTCCTTGAACTGAAGAATACCAATAACCTAAATCTTTTCTCAAGCGCTCCATTTCCACTGAAAACTCTTCTTCTTCTAATAAGGGGATTAAATAGTATTGTATATAGCTTAACCTTATCAATAAATTTTCTGGCCTAAGCTTAATTGCCTCTTTAAACTTTTTTTGAGCTTTGGCCATATTTCCCCCTAGAACTCGAGGAGTCGTCGCTTCTAAAATGGCATCAAAAAGTTTACAATTTCCATATTCAATATCAGGTTTAACAGAGCAAACCCACTGCATAAAAAGCTTCACATGATTGAGGTAGGCTAATTTATCCATGTTTTGGCGCTGATTATTTAAACTACTCCCCATTGCTTGTGCAAAGTAAAATAAAGTCACATAATCTTCGTCAGAAGCTTTCGCCAAGAATGTTTTTTCTAAAGTTTGTGGAAATGATTTATTCAAAAAATCTTCTCGCGAAATTCCCATAAGTTCTAAATATTTAAAACCGTATTCAATTGCCTTTTCATAGTTCATTAAAACTCTCTGACGAATTAGAGTCTCTGAATTACCTAAAATTTGGTCGCGTATTGCTTGTGTTTCTAAAACGGCAAAAGTATAAGCACTATATCCCTTAACCAGAAGGCCTAAAAGCTGTTTATTTTTTTGATCGGCAAACCACATACCTTCAATAAGCTTCAAATTTCCAGGTGCTGATTCTTTAAAAAAATACCAATCAGGTTCATATAAAAGCTGATCAGAACCTTTTTGCATAATATTTGCTGTCGTTTTAATCGCCGCTTTATCAACTAAAGCACAAGATGACAGCCCCATCACTAATAACAATAAGTATCCAAATAACTTTCCCACCCAATCTCCTATAACTCTTTGAAATTACAAATAATTCTAAAAGAAAACTTTAAAAGATTCATCACTAGGCAAACTTAACTCACTCAAAGTTTAGCCGGATGCATTTTTATTGATTTTATGCTATAATTGCTATTAAGTTGAGCTTAAGTTTATGCTCAATAGAACCGGCAACTTAGCTAAATCTAAAACACGAGGAGATGTTTATTGGACAATTTTCGCGTTTTGAAAGCATTGGTTAAATCTAAAAATTAAAGTGTTTTTTTCACTTATCCTTTTTGATGATCAACTGCTTTCAAAGTAAAAATGAAACCAAAAATCAACAAAGGGTATGTTATGAAAACAACAACAGACAAAAGTCTTCACCAAGATTCCATTCAAACTTTTACGAAAAAAGAATTAAACAAAGGGCAGCTTGCCTATACTTGCAATCGGCCAAACCAAAGTGTTCGTCCTCAAAAGTCAATGATGCGCTTAAAAAGTCTTAAGCCAGGACAACTCAATATGGCAAAAACAAAGATTTCTAAGCAAGCTTAGTTATATTCTTTTGCAAGCTTTTGAAGTTCTTTTATTCTTTGCTCACTCATCAAGGAAAGCTCTTTGAGCTGATGTTTATGGAGTTCTTTCATGTACTCTATTCTTGCCTCATACAAAAGTTTAACATATTCGATTCTAAAATTGATAAGCATGTATTTACAAAGTTTCTTTTCCTTATTAGATAATTTTTTAGACTTTAAAGCCTCTCTTTCCTCTTCATTCAGCAAAAATGAGGAATAATTTCCACTACACTCTTCATTTTTCCTTTGAACAAATTCTTGTGTTAACTCTTGAACTTTTTGCATATGTTCTAAAAACTCATTACTCTTTTTACCTTTAAGCTCTTTTAACATTGTTAAAATTTTTTCTTTAGAAACATTTTTTGGACTTTCTTGAGCAAAAGAAATACTGCAAAAACTTATAACTAAAATAATCAAAGATAATATTTTATTCAAAGACACTCCTCCAGTCCTTTATCGACGAATCAAAATGACGAATCATATTGGCTAATTCATCATAAACTTTATCTACAGGAAGTCCAACGACATTAGAATAACTTCCTTCAATCTTATCCACAAAGATCATTGCATCCGACTGTATTCCATAACCTCCGGCTTTATCTAATGAGTCTTTAGTTTCTAAATACTTTTCAATTAAGTCCTCATCTAAATAATTAAAATACACCTTAGTCAAACTAAAAAAACTTCGTTGGGCATATTTTGAAATAAGGCTTACTCCAGTCAAAACATCATGCGAGCGACCACTTAAGCTATAAAGCATCTGCCTGGCATGATTAATATTTGTCGGTTTCTCAAGAATAACATTATCACAAGTTACGATGGTATCAGCGCCAATGACAATTGCATTTTGATTATTTAAAAGGTCCCATACTGCTTGTGCTTTCTGGTTTGCAATATCAACCACAAACTTCTCCGGTATGGTTTCAACAGATTTTTCATCTATATCTGCACTTTTAATCTCAAAATTCAAAAATNTTTTTTTTAAAAGCTCTTTACGTCTTGGAGATGCACTCCCTAAAACTAATTTAAATCGATCATGACTATCCATTTCTTAACACCCATGCGTAATATTCCCCTGCCGTCATAAAAGGAATTTTCATATACTTATCATTAAGTCTATTTTTAAGTTTCGTATAGTGTTTGTACATGGCCAATGAAAAATACGATTTCAAAAAATTTCCCGAGTAAGCTTTAGGAGGAAAATATTTTTTAATGACTTTTAGATTTGTTGTCTCAACCCTTCTAATATAACCATAAGCATACTCCAGACGTTTTTTTAATTCATCACTTTCAAATTCGTTCCAAAGCCTTCTGCCAAATTTTACAGCAAACTCCTGTGAATTAATTTCTTTTGCATAAAAGGGTTTAAGGTACTTTTTAATCCAAATCTCTCTGGCCAAATGAATAGTTGGTATTCTCAATAAAAAATGACTAACAGCTTCAAGCTTTGAAATATTTTTATCTGTGGCCTCAAGCTCCTCTATTTTTCTTCCAGTTGGATCAACTTTATACCATTGCTGTCTTTTAAGAGATATTTTTTCAGTATTTTGATAGCCTCTGAGATTAATTTTTGCAAAAGAATGACTTGAGTCTTGATTTTGAAAATTTGGATGACTAGAAGTATAACGAGCATAAGTAGACTGAGTCGGTTGATAAAAAATTTCAAAATTAGCAAATCCTGCATAAAAAGAAGCATTAGAGGTATAAATAAAAAACTTAGACTTTTTATTTTTTAAGAATTTTGTGTTTTCACTTATAAGTTTATTTAGATAAGTATACTGGGCTTTATGCCCAGGATTTTTGTGTATTAGTTCATCAGCTAGACTCTTTTTTTCTGCAGAAGACTCACCACGCATAAAAAACTCTCTATTGGCCTTTAAAACCTTCAAAGGGTACATCGATAAATCTGACTCTGTTTTATTTAAAGAATCAAATTTTCCTGCAAAACGAGATAAATAGTTTAGGTAGCCTTCATTTAGACGAATAATGGCAAAACTCTCTTGTTTAGAAAAATCAAGCTCATGTAAGGTAATAGAACTTTCAGGTAGAAGTTTTATTAAGGCTCCATTCATAAGAAAAATCCAAGCATAGGAATGTTTACCCGTGCGAAACTCATCCCCGGCCCTTAATGCACTTCGAAATTCAGTTTTTACTCGCTTAATGCCTTGATATTTTTCACATGCCCCCAAGCATTTTAAAACTCTTGCAACGACTTCAAAATTGGTTTCTTCACGCCATCTTTTGTGCCATTGTTGATCACCTAATTTCGACTTTGCCTGCTGTTTTTTAATCCATTTATTAATATCAAACCAATCTTGCTCATCCAAACTCTCCCACCTGGTTGTGTTTCTAGGTTGGTCACGAAATCTGTATTGGTCGAAATTTTTAGGGCTTGCAGATTGAGAGGAGCTAAATGCTTGATTTTTAGCGATTGGACCTTCAATTAAGTCATAGCTCTCAATTAAACTAACATCATCTTCCTCCAGCCCCCATATTGCAAAAGAAAAACTAAGACAAAAAAGAAAAATAACTGACTTCATATTAAGCTTATCGGTACTGTAATTTTAATTGTTTACTATTCATTACGAACAAGTTTTGGTATGATTTTTAGGCATTTTTTACCTTATATTAATCAAGGAGAGGCCAATAATGTCCACTAGCGAACAAAATAGCTCAGGTTCTGATCAATTTTCTTTTGTCGAGGCAGAAAACAAGATTTTAACTTTTTGGAATGATAACAACATCTTCCAAAAATCCTTAGAAAAGACAAAAAATAAGGCCCCTTATATTTTTTATGACGGACCTCCTTTTGCAACAGGGCTTCCCCATCATGGACATTTAGTTGCTTCAACGATTAAAGATATCATTCCAAGATATTTTACAATGAAAGGCCATTATGTTTCTCGCCGTTGGGGATGGGATTGTCATGGTTTACCAATTGAACAACAGATTGATAAAAAGTTTGGGATGAGTGCTAATGACTTTGTCGCCACAAAGGGAATTAAAGCCTATTGCCAAGAATGTAAAGATATTGTTTTAACCTATACTTCTCAATGGGAAAAAACAATTAATCGCCTCGGCAGATGGGTTGACTTTGAAAATGACTACAAAACAATGGATAAAGATTTTATGGAGTCTGTTTGGTGGGTTTTCAAACAAGCTTGGGAGAAAGGATTAATCTATGAAGGAAATAAAATTGTTCCCTACTCTGTCGCTTTACAAACAGGTCTTTCAAACTTTGAAGCCACTTCAAATTATCAAGATGTCCAAGATCCAGCTATTACTGTTTTGTTTAAAATTAAAAATGAAGAAACTTATCTTTCTGCCTGGACGACAACTCCTTGGACTCTTCCATCTAATATGGCCCTTATCGTCAACGAAGACATTGACTATGTTCTCGTTCATGAAAAAACAAAAGATATAAAATTTTATATCGCTAAAGAAAGACTTGAATCTTATAAAAAAGGTCATGACTTTGAAGTTCTTAAAGAACTCAAAGGTAAAGATCTTCTTGGCATTCAATATGAACCATTGTTTCCTTATTTTCGAGACCAAGAAAACGAAGGAGCTTTTCAAGTTATAAGTGATAATTATGTTACAACAAGTGATGGTACAGGTATCGTTCATGCAGCTCCAGCTTTTGGGGAGGACGACAACCGAGTCTTAAAAGCACATAAAATTAATGCCTTTGCCCTACCGTTGAATGCCAAAGCAGAGTTCACTGATGAAGTCACAGACTTTAAAGGTATGTATATTAAGGATGCAGATAAACTCATTATAAAAAAACTAAAANNAGAAAATAAACTCTTTCATCAATCGGTTTTAGTTCACAGTTATCCTTATTGTTACAGAACAGACACACCCCTTATCTATATGGCCATGCCTCAATGGTATCTCAATGTTGACTCTATTAAAGAGCAACTGCTTGCTTCTAATGCCCAGATTAATTGGGTTCCTGAGCATATAAAGGAAGGGCGATTTGGTAAATGGTTAGAAGGGGCCAGAGACTGGGCAATTTCAAGAAAAAGATACTGGGGAACCCCTCTTCCTATTTGGAAAAATGAAAAAACTGAAAAGTTTATTGCTATAGGTTCCATAGAAGAACTAGAAAAATATTCTGGCATCAAAGTCGATGATCTTCACCGAGAGGTTGTAGATGAAATTACTTTTCAAGTCCCTGGAGAGGAAGGTATCTATCAAAGGATTCCAGAAGTTTTTGACTGCTGGTTTGAATCAGGATCTATGCCTTTTGCTCAATTACACTACCCTTTTGAAAATAAAGATGTTTTTGACGCTGGTTTTCCAGCAGAGTTTATCGCCGAGGGCTTAGACCAAACAAGAGGGTGGTTTTACACTCTTACTGTTCTCTCTACGGCCCTAACTGGTAAACCGGCTTTTAAAAATGTCATAGTCAATGGTCTTGTAATGGCCGCTGATGGCAAAAAAATGAGTAAACGTCTTAAAAATTACACTGAACCAAATATCTTAATGGAAGAGTTTGGAGCAGATGCACTTAGACTCACCTTAATCAACTCCGGCTTAGTAAAAGGTGAAGAACTTCGTTTTACTGACGATGGTGTAAAAGATATGGTTCGTCGGGCGTTACTTCCTTGGTTTAACTCTTTCAAATTTTTTCACACTTATGCCTCGGTTGATAATTGGAATGTCAAAGAACATTTTATTCATGGTGATAATATTCTTGATAAGTGGGTACTTTCAAAACTTCAAACTCTTATCAAAGATGTAACCTGTGAGATGGATCATTATCGTCTCTATAATGTTGTTCCACAACTTTTTACTTATATTGAAGATCTCACGAACTGGTATATTAGACTTAATCGTAGACGCTTTTGGGGAGATGGTCTTACTGATGACAAGTGTAGTGCTTACTCTGCACTTTATACAGCACTAGTGGAAGTCTCAAAAATCATGGCACCGTTTGCTCCTTTTCTTTCAGAACATATCTTTTTAGAACTTAAGGCTTTTGGAAAGAACTCGACGGAGTCTGTTCATCTTTGTGAGTATCCCAACTTTGATCAAACTATGATTGATGAATCTTTAGAAGATGCTGTAACAAGAATGCAAGAGCTCATTTTGCTTGGTAGGCAAAAAAGAAATCAAACGGGAATCAAAGTTAAAACACCACTAAAGAGTTTAACTATTATCCATCAAGATAAAAATTTACTTAAGGGGATAGCTAAACTTGAAGAATATATTCAAGCAGAGCTTAACATTAAAGAAATTCTTTATAATGAAAATGAAGACGATTATATTAAGCTGTACGCTAAACCAAATTCTCGTGTATTAGGAAAAAGACTTGGAAAAGACTTTGGAAAGTTTATGGGACTTATTAAAGCCCTAGACTCTGAAACCCTTAAAAAATATGAGTCCGAAGGCTCACTTATTTTAGCTGACGTAAAATTAACAGATGACGATATTTTTGTTTTTAGAGAACCAAAAGATGGTGTTGAAGCTCTTTCTAACAGATGGATTACTATTGATGTAGACACAAAGCTCACCGACGAATTGATTCAGGAAGGTATGGCCCGTGAAATTATTAATCGAATTCAACGTTCGAGAAAAGATCTTAACTTTAATGTTGAAGATCGAATACAAATTAAGGCTAACGGCTCAGATCAAGTCATAAATGCAATTGAGGAATTTAAGGCACATATTATGAAAGAAACTCTTGCAACATCAATTGTTGTGACCAAAGACCTTAAAGATGACTCTCTAAAGTTTGATATAGATAAACATCAACTAGAGCTTGAGTTAAATAAGTAGAATGAAAAGAGGATTCATCTTATTTTTACTTATCTTTAGTAAAATAACCTATGCTTACGGCCCTGAAGATATCAATCTTTCTGATTACGAATTTAGAAGATATGTTATTCCTCAACTTATAAGCATTAAACAAGATTATAGAACTTTATTTTTTATCATTAATCCTGAATTAAAGAGTTTAAAAGCAGGAGGTTCTTATCTCGGATCAGTTCAGGACTTTTTACAAACACTCTCAACAACTCGAGATAAAGAAAAAAGATTAGATAAAATTCGAAAAGCTCAAAAAGAGCTATCAAAATTTATCATTCTCACTTCGACTCCCCCAAGTTTGTTAGAGAAAGAATTTCTTTTACCTCAAGACTTCTTACATTCTCAAAAAGCATTCTTGAACTTTCAAAAAGCTCTGAGCTCTTTTAGCATGTCTTTAGATCATTATTCATTTTTGGTAGAAGTCAAAGAAGGTCAAAAAGTCTCACCTAGCAACATATTGGCCGAACTCTCCTTAGTAAAGAATTCCTTTGACCTGTATTTATTAACATCTAGTGATTATCGTTTTAGAAATGAGTTTATTTCCTTTCATAGTGAATTTTTAAAACCAGTCACTCAACTCATCCTTCCTGAAAGAAACAAGCAGCTTTTTATTCAAAAGCTCAATGAATTTAACCTAAGATTGAATTTTTTAAATGTCGTCCTCACAAAAAGAAACAAAAAAGTATCTCGCCAAGCAACAACACTCTTAAATATAATGCATAATAGATGGAATAATATTTTAAAGGTAACAATACGAAAATAAAAAGCCCCTTTCAAAGGGGCTTAAAAAGCTATCTAGATTTTTGATTTAGATCTATAAGATTTGAAAGCAGTTTTTCTTCTTCTTTTTTCAGCAGCTTCTAACTTTTCTTTCATTTTTACTGAAGGCTTTTTATACTCTTGACGAGCACGATACATTTTTACAATACCATAGGTATCACACATTCTTTTAAATTTTCTAAGAGATCTTTCTACACCTCTTTCATCAACAGAAATATAAATGTTTTGCATCTCATCACCCCCTTCTTTAGAGCATTAGCTTCATTTGTACAAATGAAGGAAAAAAGTTTTGGTTAAGTTATGATAATAAGGTATATATGTCAACATTATGAAAGAACAAATCGATTTATTTACCGAGTCAATAAATGACGCAGCCCCCCTAGCTTATCGAGTACGGCCAAAAGAAATAAGCCTATTCTTTGGACAAAATCAGCTCAAAGAGCGTTTAAAAACTTTAGATTATCAAAATATGCCCCATATCGTTTTTTATGGGCCACCAGGAAGCGGAAAAACGACAATGGCCCATATATTGGCCAATGAGTCTCATCATAAGCTTCATAGTTTTAACGCCGTTTTAGCTGGAGTTTCAGAGTTACGAAAGCTTATTAAAGAGGCGACCGCAGATTCTTTAAACGGGCAACAAAAAGCCATTATCTTTATTGACGAGATTCATCGTTTTAACAAAGCTCAACAAGATGCTCTCTTACCTCATCTAGAAAAAGGAGACTTTATTCTTTTTGGGGCAACGACAGAAAATCCCAATACAACGCTCAACAAGGCGATTCTTTCCCGCGTACAAAAATGGCCATTATATCCACTTAAAAATCATGAAATCAAAAAACTTTTGCTTTTACATGCTAAGAAATACCATTTTTCAGAGGATTTACTTAACTATATTGCTAAACACTCAAATGGAGATGCACGTTACGCACTCAATCAACTTGAGATATTAATAATAAATGCTAAAAAAATTGAAAATCAAAAGACTGAAACAATTATTAAAGAGTATTTATTTTCCAATAGGCGTTATGACAAAAATGATGAAAGACACTATGACGTTATTTCTGCGTTTATAAAAAGCGTGAGAGGCTCAGATACAGATGCTGCCATCTTATGGCTGGCCGTCATGTTGGATGGTGGTGAAGATATCGAATTTATTGCAAGAAGATTGATTGTCTTAGCAAGTGAAGATATTGGAAATGCCGATCCAAGAGCTTTACAGATGGCCACAAGTGCTCATTACAGTATTAAAAATATTGGTATGCCAGAGGCAAGAATTATTTTAGCCCAAGCCACAACTTATCTTGCTCAAGCACCAAAGTCTAATTCGAGCTATTTGGCCATTGATAAAGCCTTAGAGTATGTCAGACAACATCCAACTGTAGAGGTTCCAACCCATTTAAGAAATCATCACCCAGATAAAAAAAATTATCGTTATCCGCATGCCTTTCAAAATCATTGGATAGAGCAAAAATATCATAGCACATCTCAAGTTTTTTTCGAAACATCTCTAAATGGATACGAAAAAATGCAGAGTGATTATCAGAGTAAGATTCGAAAAAAGACTTTTGACACAAATTCACAAGACGATTAACATATTTTAATGATTGAATATGTTATAGCTCATAATCCGGATGACAGGATTTTAAAAAAAGCCTCAGAGCTCTTAAGCCAAGGTCAGTTGGTATGCTTTCCAACTGATACAAATTGGATTCTCGCAGCCTGTTCAACTCAAAAAGATGCTATTGAAAAACTCTATAAAATAAAAAAAGAAAATACCCAAAAACATTTTTCAATATTATGTAATGATATTTCAATGGCGTCAGATATGGCCCTTATAGACAACCAGGCCTTTAAATTATTAAAAAAGATAATACCAGGACATTATACATTTATCTTCGAGGCAACGAAAAAGATGTCTAAACTTATTAAGGCGTCAAAAACAGATAAAGAAGTCGGTATTAGATTCGTTCCCTCTATTTTGGTTGAAAAAATCATTCAAACTCATGGTCTTCCTCTTGTCAGCACCAATATTCCTAAGTCCCTACTAGGAATTGACGAAGAAAATAATGAACCAATTTACTCTTACCAATTGGAAGATAAAATAAATCAGTACACATCACTTATTATTGATCCAGGTGAGATTGATTTTAAAGGTCCATCAAGTATTATTAGTTTTATTGGCGAAAATCCACCGACCATCATAAGAGATGGTTCAGGCAGCACAGAACTCTTTTCCTAGGGAAGTTCTAAAATAGTTGTTTTTTCCGAGTAAGTTAATTTAATCTTAAAGTCCAGAGAAAAAATGATGGCCTTATCTCTCTTAGAGTAAGTTTCAAAGGAAATCTTTGAATCTCTAAAACTCTCATTGAATGTCATAATTAAAGGTAGGAAAAGCTCTTTTAAATCTTTATCAACAAAAGATAAATTTTCCAGACAAAGCCTCGCTCCAATTCCTTTATCAGAGCTTGCCAACTTGACTTTCCATGTTACTCCTTGAAAATCATTGGCCTGAGCCGTTTGAATCAGACTCTTTAAAACTAAATAAAGAGTTTCCCTTTCTTTTATCTCTGAGCCTAAAGTTGAAATTTTTGCCTCTAACTCTAAGAGATTATTTTTAACCATTAATGATTTTATTGGAAGCTTTTTAATTAATAATTCATGGTGGTCTTTAGTAAGTTGATAATTCTGTGTTTTCGTTTTTAAGGCTTTTAAATGGTCTTTTGACTTTGAAATAGAATATTGTAATTGTTGATATCTTTTCTTAAGTTGTACAATTTTTTGTCTTAAAATATTTTGTTTTTCAACTTCACTGCTAATCGCCTCTTTGAGTTTTCGGTCAAAATTTTCAGATGAATAAATTAAGGATTCTCCATTGTAAAGTTCTTCTTCTAACAACTTAGTGTCTAACCTTATTTTTTCTAAATTTGCTTCAGACATCGATAAACTCCCTCCTGGAGATAAAAACCTCACAGTTATAGATATTATCTCTGAAACAAAAAAAAATCTCTAGGGAGAAAAATTGAACAAAAAAGGGAGGTGTTACCTCCCTTTTATTTTAGTAACTTATTGAAAAAGTTACTTTTTCCTTTTTTAACTTCAAGGACCTTGCTTTCATTTTCTTTTGAAGCCTTTGGAATAACCACATCTAAGACTCCGTTATCGTGACTAACTTCAATCTCATCTAGATTAGCATCTTTTGGCAAAGAAAAGCTTTGTTCAAAATGAGAGTAGTTTTCTACTTCAGCATTATCTTTAAAGAAATGATCTTTTCTTTCACCTTTAATAGAGAGTATATTCTCTTTTAAATCGACTTTAAGGTTTTCACTATCAACACCAGGGATATCTAAAGCCAAATGATAATGATTTCCTTCTTCTTTTACTCTGGATAAAGGCTTCCAACCTGACTTATCAAAACGAGGATTAAAAAATTCGTTAAAGTCCTTGTCAAAATTACTTAATAAACTAAGTGGTCCGACTAAATCATATTGTCTCATAAAGTACCTCCAATAAATAATCGTTTTTATTCATTTTAGGAGTTTATATATAAGCGCTTATCTCCTTTCACTATTAAGATGTGTTCTCCTTATAATTTGTCAAGACTATAAATAAAAAAAAGCCCCTGCTTTTAGCAAGGGCCGTGTATGACTAAATATAGTCGACTCACTTTTAAAAGAGTTTTGAAGGATCCATATCTTGCAATGTATTGACCACATATTTTAAAAACTTAGAACCTTGCTCACCATCAATTAAACGATGATCATAAGTATGTGTTGCATACATAATATCTCTAATAGCAATTGCCAAATCATCTGTCACAACAGGTGTTTTCTTGATTGTTCCCACACAAAAAATTCCAACCTGAGGTTGTAAAATAACAGGTGTCGCGGCTAAAACACCAAATGAACCATTATTAGTAAAGGTATAAGTTCCTCCACTTAAATCATCCATCGTTAACTTCTTATTTCTCGCTTTTTCGACTAAACTATTTAATTGTCTAGCGATACCAGTTATATTTAAATTGTCTGCTCCTTTAATAACGGGAACGACTAAACCATTTCCAGGAACAGCAACTGCACAGCCAANNTATAATATCTTTTTTCATCACAATATTATCCCCATCGATTGAGGAGTTTACAATTGGAAATTCCTTTAAGGCCTGAACGAGAGCATAAAGAATAAAATGCGTGTAGGTTAAAGAAAAGCCTTCTTGCTTTTTAAAATCATGTTTATGCCCTTCACGAAATTTCACTAAGTTTGTCATATCAACTGTGTCAATGGAATTTACATGTGGAGAAGTTAACTTAGATGCCTGCATATTTTTAGCGATGGCCTTTCTCATATTATCCATAGGAATAATCTCAACTCTCTCCCCAGAAGTATAAGCTGGAACACTTGGAGCTGGTGCACTAGGAGTTTTGGCACTACTATTTTGAGTTCCCTGACTTCCTCTTTGCTCAAGAAATTTTTCAAAGTCTTCTTTGTTGACTCTTCCTCCAGCTCCAGATCCTTTAATATTCTCTAGTTCAGATAAAGCAACTCCATTATCTTTGGCCATTTTTCTAACCAACGGAGTATAAAAACGTCTTTTTCCAGATGTCGCCTCTAATGACTCAGAGGATTCTGTTGATTGATCTTTGTTTTCAGGCGTTGCTGATGTGTCAGTTGTCTCTTCTTTTTTAGTTTCTTTCTTATCAGAGCTAGAGCTACTAGAAATATCAGCATCCATATCATCTTCAATGATGGCGATAACTACACCAACGTCAATCGTTTCACCTTCAGGAAATAAAAGTTCCGCAATTTTTCCCTCTACTGGACTTGGTATCTCAGACTCAACTTTATCGGTGGATATTTCAAGTAGGATTTCATCTATTTCAATCGTATCACCTACATCTTTATTCCATTTTGTAATCGTTCCTGTCGTGATTGACTCACCCATTTGTGGCATTACAACTTCTACACGTGCCATTTATATCTCCTAATTAATTAATCTCTATAATCTAATATTGTACCCAATTTTTATTTAAAAATTTAAAGCTCTATTTTTTGCCGCCATCACTGACTCGGCCAACCACTCCCCTAGGGTCGGGTGTGGATGAACAGTGGCAAAAATTTCCTCATCAATCCCTTCCATTTGTTTAAATAAAGTGTACTCATGAATCAACTCAGTCGCCTGTGTTCCAACAATATGTGCTCCTAACATCTCACCATGCTCTCCCAATAAAGTCTTAACAAAGCCCGCTGTTTCATTAGAAGCCACAGCTTTACCATTAGCGGTAAATGGAAGTTTTCCAACGCTATATTTAATCCCTTTCTCTTTAAGATCCCTTTCTGTATAACCAACAGAAGCCACTTGTGGCTGACAGTATGTACATCCAGGGATATTCATTTTATCGATCGCATGAGGTTTTTCTCCCGCAAGATGTTCTGCGGCAACAACTCCTTCATGTGAAGCTGCATGGGCCAATAATGGAGGTCCTGCGACATCTCCAATCGCGTAAATATGGGGAATACTAGTCTGATACATCTTGTTAACAGAAATAAAACCTCTATCAGTTTTAACCCCAATTTTTTCTAGGCCATAGCCCTCAAGAACACCAGTCATTCCTACCGCAATAAGGCCCATTTCAAATTTATAATCAACTTTCTTACCTTTTTCGACTGAAGTTATTGTTATATCTTTCCCGTTATTTTTTGCAGAAACCTTTTCAACTCCCAAGGACATTTTAATTCCGTACTTTTTATAAGCTCGTTCAACTTCTTTAGAAGAGTCAATGTCTTCTATAGGTAGTAAGTTCTTTTGTAACTCAAATATATGAACATCAACACCAAAAGCATTCCAAAAATAAGCAAACTCGACACCTATCGCCCCAGCACCTATGATACCAATAGACTTTGGAAGTTTTTCCATTTTCACTGCTTCCCAAGCTCCAATAAGTCTTTTTCCATCGTGCTCAAGCCCTGGAAATGTACGATATTTAGCTCCAGTTGCAATAATACAATTTGTAAAACTTATTTGTTCACTTCCAACTTTTATCGTATTTTTATCAACAAACTCTCCATGTCCCATGAAAGTTTCAACTTTATTTTTTTTCATCAAAAACTCAACACCTTTAGAAATTTTTGAAGAAATTTTTGTCGCCCGCTTTACCGCTTGCGATCCATCTAAACCTTTAAGGTCTACATTAATTCCAAGATCTTTAAAATCTTCAAGCTCATGAACACTATGAGCTGACTTCAAAACGGCCTTTGTTGGAATACAGCCTTTATTTAAACAAACTCCACCCATATGTTCTTTTTCAACGATTGCAACTTTTTTTCCCAATTGAGATGCGCGAATAGCCGCCACATAACCTCCGGGCCCTGCACCTAAAACTACAAGATCAAACTTCTTGGCCATAATTTCATATCCTTTTAATATTGAATAAATAATCTAAGCAAAATTAATAAGTTTTTCGAGAGTTTATGTCAAATATAACACCTTGCGCATTGATATTGATCTTTGACTAATAGCAGACATGGCCTTATAAAACTTCGATGATAAATAGAGTCGAAACCCAACTTGAACTTTCGCATACAGAGAAGAATATCCTGCTTAAATACTTCCCTAAAGGAATTTGTGCTTTTGACTTAGAGATGACAGGACTCTCACCAATTCTAGATAAAATTATTGAAATTGCAGCGGTTAAGCTAACTCCTGAAAATGAAGTCAAACTCTTTCACAAGTTAATTAACCCTTTAATCCCTATTCCTGAACACACAATTCAATACCACCAATTAACAAATGATAAGCTCAAAGACTCTCCATCTCTTAAAAAACCCTTGCAAGAATTTATTGATTTTTATGGGAATTATCCCTTGCTGGCCCATAGTGCTATGTTTGATGCTAGTTTTTTGATAAAAGGAATTCATGATTATAATTATTCCATTAGCCTCTCTAGTATTTATGACTCTTGCCGTATGGCCAGGGCCGTCTACAAAAAAAAATCTCTTACTCCAAAAGACTTTAAGCTATCCACTTTAGCTGAATTTTTTAATATAAGCTTTGATCACCATAAGGCCCTAGATGATGCCTTAGTAGCCTTGAAAGTATTTGCTCATTGCTTAATTGAGTTTGAAAAGACTTATCCAAAAGAAAATTTAAAAAACTTTGCTTATCTTTTTAAATTAAATTCATTTTTAAATGCTGAAAAATATATCCTTCCAAATAAACTTGCTGGTCTAAAAGAGGCAACCCAAAAACAACATAAGATAGATATCAAATATAAGGGTGGTCGCTTAAAAAATCAATTTCGTACAGTAAAACCTATTTCCTTACTTCCACTACCTCAAGGCCTTATTCTCTACGCAGAATGTTTAAACTCACAACAAAACAAGTATTTTCATGTCAATAAAATTCAATCACTTAAGCTACATAATTAATCATGACAAGAAATTTCTTACTTGATATATTTTGTTTTACATCTTAAAGGAAGTGCATGCTAAAAAACAAAACTTTTTCTACCTTTTTTATTCTAGGCATAAATATTATTTTTATTTTTTGTTTAGGTTTCTTCGCACTCTTCATCAATAAACTAGATAATTTAACGAATTTATTACTTATAAGTATCAGCTTTATTGCTATTTTTTTTCTTTTTAAGGTTAATCATGCCACAACCAAAAGAATTAAATAATTCATCTACAAGTTGGAAGCAACAATTTAAAGATGCTTTAAGAAATGCTCAACAGATAAAAGACTTTTTTGGTCTGCAGGAGAATATCCATATTCCCTACCAATCTTTTATTCCAAAACACTTTGCTCAAAAAATAAAACTTCAAGGACCTAGATCACCTTTGTGGCAACAATTCATCCCTAAACAATTAGAAAGACAAGATTTAGGAGTCCAAGACCCCATTGGCGATAAAAAAAATGCCAAAGGCCATGGAATTATTCATCGCTATAAGTCACGTATTCTCTTTACTCCAACAAGTGTGTGCCCTATTATCTGTCGCTATTGCTTTCGTAAAAACGAACTTTCTAATAATGATTCAATTTTCAAACAAAACTTAGAGGAATTATCTCGTTATTTAGACAATCATCCAGAGGTCAATGAAGTCATTTTAACCGGAGGCGACCCTTTAATTTTGACCACGCCTAAATTGAAAACTATTACAAAAGTTTTGGCGAAAAAAAACATTCTCTTTATTCGCTTTCATACACGAACACCTATAATTCTACCTTCAAGAATTGATCAAGAACTCATTAGTTTCTTTAACCAAATCACAACTCAATTTCAACGAGTTCTTTTTGTTGTCCATACCAACCATCCTAGTGAAATCGACCAAGAAGTAGAACAAGCCCTAAACAAATTAAAGCTGACCCAACTAGATAAGCGAACTCAAACAGTCCTGTTAAAAGATATTAATAACAACGCCGATATCCTAAAAGAGCTTTTTTATAAAATTATTAAAAATAATTTTTCACCTTATTATCTTCACCATCCTGATCAAGCTAAAGGTGCAATGCACTTTTATCTCCCCCTAGAAGAAGGAAGACAAATTTATAACCAACTGAGAGATGACCTACCAGGCTGGGCCATTCCTCACTATGTTATTGACCATCCTAATGGACACGGAAAACAATTTGCTTTTAATCCTGAATCAATTGCCTTTTCTGGGAGGCTACTAAATCAAGAATCTGTTTTAAAATCACTATAAGTTGCTGATTTTATTCTTATTAATAAAGAATTAATTTTTTCATGATAGTATTTTAAAATGAGTCAGACAATTTTAATTGAGCCAAATAAAGATCTCAAAAAAATATATGCCCTTAACTTATCTTCTCACGCCAATATTGAGGTCATCGAGCGCTCTAATGCGAAAGAAGCGATTGAACTGATTCAAATCCTTCCAAATATAGACCTTATTATATGTGCAGACAAAGTTCACGAAGAAAAAACCGCCTATACAATTTATCAATATCTTCAAGCTTCACAATATAACATTCCTTTAATCGTCTTAGGAGAAGAACAAAAACTTCACAACAAAGTTCTCCAATTAAAAAGAGAAATAAGTTGGGAATTACTGACTCAACATGCTTGCGAAACTCTAGGATTAGCGCCAGAAGCGACCGCGAACAAAAATAATTTCATTCCTATTTCCATCAATTTTTTTTACTCCATGAACAGCACCCCTTGTGACATCTATATACGAATTCAAAAAACCTCGGAACGTTTTCAGTTTGTAAAAAGACTTAAAGCCTCTGATAGCTTTAATAAACAAGAAATTCAAAGATATGCCGAGCAAGGATTAAAGAATTTTTATATTACAAAAGATTATCAGCAGTATTTTACAACTCATCTCATTAATTCAATTATCCAAAGTTCCCAAAAAAATAAGACTCTGGGCCAACAAGTTTTATCTAACTCAAATAGCTATGAAATAATTAGAAGCTATGTCCAAGCTCTGGCCATTAGACCTGAGATTTTGGAACTTACAGATGTTTGCCTTAACTCAATGATTGAGTCTGTCAAAACAGTTCCTCAGTTATCAAGTTTATTACAAATCTTACTTAGTGATAAAATAAGTTTTGCCTATCAAAAGTCACATCTGGCATGTGTCATCGGACATACTATCATTTCCAAACAAAGTTGGTACGAACAAAGACACTTGAATACTTTTACAAAACTTTGCTTTTTTTCAGATATTACTTTAAAGAGTACCAGGCAATTAAAAATTAATTCTCAAGAGGAGCTAGACTACTCCGGTTTGACATTAGCAGAAAAGGAAGAAGTCCTCACCCATGCTCAAAAAGCGGCAGAAGTTGTTGCTCTCTTTCCTAATGCAACTGAATATCTAAAAACAATTGTTTTACAACATCAAGGCTCACATGATGGCCATGGCTTTTTAAAAACAGATATTGAGATATTACATCCGCTCGTCAAAGTTTTTATCATCGCTGATGCTTTTACGCGAATTATTCTTGACCCTGAGCTTCCAAACAATAAAAAAGAAATACTCCCTCTTCTTTATAATCGTTTTGACCATCCTAACTTCATAAAAATTATTAAAATTTTAGAACAAAAACTAAACTAGTTAATTGACATTCACGTCTAAAATCCCTAATATCTGATGATCAGAAACATGCGGTTGTAGCTCAGTTGGTAGAGCGTCTGCTTGCCATGCAGAAGGTCGTCGGTTCGAACCCGATCAGCCGCTCCATTTAAATTTACCAAGATTTGTCATTCACACACATTCCCTAATGTTTTTAAATATTTGTAATCACAGGACTAGGATTCTTCGATTTTTTCACTACACCAATCTCCATCAACTTCCTTTAGGTGTAAATCACTTAAATGTAATAACGATATACTCATAAAACCTCTCTAACATTTTCTTCATTCAATTGCTTAACTTGGAATATCTTGTTTTACTTATAAAATATAGAAATAAATATCTACTATTTAGCTCATTTTATCAACTAAATCATCTGGCATCACAACATCCTTCAAATTTGAATTTGCTCTAACAGCATCGGCCATGTCCATATCTAAACTAATCGAAAAAGGTAGATGAGTAGATTGCAAGGCATTTAAAATCATTGCATCAGAGAAGCCTACTCCAACATCGGAACAGATATCAATTGCTGATTCCCATGTGATTTTTTTATGAAAAAGATCTACCATTTCTTCTTTATAACTACTCAGATAATTCACATTTAATTTTTGAAGAGCTTTGTACTCTATTTGCAATTGCTTTCTCAGGTAAATATCACAAAGGGTTTGCCATAACTTCGTGCCAGCAGATCCTGAATGACAAAAAACATCTCTAATCTTTTTAATTTCACGATCATAAAAGACAGGATCAGAGCCATTGTTTCTTTCTTCTGTATGAAAGCAAGTGGTTTCTGAATATTTTTCACCATTGTCCCCATTTTTGGGGATAAATTAAGTTCGGCCACTTTGCCATCGCCAAACTTTTCACTAATAAAATCTAAGTTTAAATTCACAAGTTATTTTATTGGGCAAACTTTATATTGTTATAAATGGAATTAACAACGCATTCATTCTTCTGATTGGGCCTTAAGTCTCAAACTTATGCCAAAACAATGTTGGATATAAAACGGCGGAGTGCCAGTCTCTTATTGGACGTGTTTTATCGTTAAACCGTCAAGAAGATATTGGGCCTCATCCGCCATCCTAAGTTTACCTGAAGCTAATCCTTTAACTATAAATTAAATCGTTTTCCCGTCTTGTAGAGTGGAAAAAGGATCGCTTCTATCTTCACTTCCCTGTGAGTTCAAGCTCCTAGGATTTTGTTAATGTTATTTACTGACTCAGCATTTGCCGAACTTTTTTTCTTTCCTTAAGTCTCTCCCTGTAATCATCCTGATATATTTCATTATTTTTTAGACAGCTCAAACTTATTGAAGATATCTGTCTTGCTAAACTAACCTTTGCATCTTTATGGTTGACTCCTCTTACTCTCAATGCATCGTAATGATCACGTAGAGTCGTCTTTGTTCTCATTGCATTTTCCGCAGCACCAATAAAAATATCTCTTAACTCCCGTCTGCCAAAAACTCTTTTGTTACCGTAAATTCGCCCACCAGACTTTTGGATATGCCGAACCAGCATACAATATCCCCAGAACTGATGCTTATTTTTAAACCTCGCTGGTTGACATACAAGTGCCACTATTATGTTCGCCCTAATAATACTAATCCCTGGTATTGTCATAAGATTTCTGATGGGACGATACTTCTTTTGATTACGTCTAAAGAGATCAATATATTTCAGTTTTTCTTCTTCAAGATATTCAATTTGAGCAAATAATCTTTCAGCAACAAATCTAGCCGACTCATTATGTAGCTCAACTGTACGGTGTTTATTTTTATAAAAGGAGTTTTCATCAGTATTAAGCGCTTCTGCTCTAAACACTGCTTTCAATCTATTCTTCGTTCGAACAATCTCTTCAACAACATCTAGATATCCACTCACAGATACTCTGAGCTGAATCCAATGAGAAGAATCGTGATATACAGGTGTGAGGTGACCAGTTCTTAATTCCTGAGCAAGATGAAGTGCATCTCTAAAATCAGTTTTGGCCCCTTGTTTTTTTGCCACATAAACAGGGTTGCAAACAATGAGATCATCGACATATTCACGAAGTTGAAGATATAACCATTGAGATATAGTGGATTCTTCAAAAGTTAATACTCTCTCTCCATTTATTTGACTGATAACGTAAGACAAATTCTTTTCAGAGGTTTTTACTGTACTTCTATGAACACACTTTCCAGTTTGGTCAACTACGGCAAAAGTTGAGGTTGTACTATGGGCATCAAGTCCGATAAAATACTTCATAAGCGGCATCTCCTTTGTTTAGAAATATTGTTTCGCAACTAATATTCTAAGGCCTATTCACCTACGAGGTTTGACGCATACAAGGTAATTCCTAGTTAACGTCCAAATAGGTTACAACTATTAGGCGATGCTGCTTTCATACATTGTCTCTTAGAGGAGTATCTTTTATAGTCACTTCTCTTTTGTCATAGCAGGTTGAAGATAAAGTTGCGCATTTGGGGCAAACTTCTTCTTTAGATATTTTCTTAAAGTAGAAAATCATAGTTTTCTTGAATTGAAAGACTTTTTTAGTGAGTTTTAGTTCAGGTAGTCCTAAAAAATTGCTAAGCTTAGATTCAGGCATAAGTTCTCCTTTCCAATAAAATGTTTGTTGCAAAATTATTTTATCAGAAAATGAACTTGTGCCTACCGTACTAAATTAGTTTGGAAACACTGCTTCCCACTATGAACCGAGAAGAGCCCTTATCTTTCTGTGTATGAAAGAATTCAAATCCCTGCTAACAAAGCTGTATCTATTATCGTTGTTGAGTACGATGGCTTAGATGAAACTAGGGAACCAATACCCAAAGGCACAGATGGAATGGGTGGAAGATAGGATACCTTTAACAAGGCACAATTAATTTTTAGAAACAGGAACCATTGATTCTACAATTTTAACCTTTCTGACTCTTCTAATATTATCACCAAGATCAACATCCTCACCTGTTCTTTGCTTTATCACATTCTGAACCATTTGCTTCATTTGTCCATCAAATTCATCTTCATAAACAAGAACACCATTATTCACAAAGCACTTGCTCTCACTAAGGGTAACTTTCTGATGGTCAACGTAATTATTTTTCTTAGGGTCTAGTTCAATGAATATCCTTGTACCATCACTACATGCATCAAAGGAGTCGTCGTAGTAACTTTTATACTTTTCAGGGCAAAGCTGTGCAAACACTGCATCATCATAGATTTCTTTTATAATCATCTTGTTTTGCTCAAGGCACTCTGGATTCCGAGTTAGTTCAGGCATTTTATCTGTAGTCTTAGAAGATTTACTGCTACTACAGCTTATCAGGATAGTTAAAAGTAAAAGCTTATACATATCAATTCCCTTTAAAACTATTCTAAGTGAAGCTTTAATAAATTCAACTGAGAGTTTTAATCAGACTAAAGTTGTCTTTCCTCATCAAACATATTCTCATGAATGTCATTTCCAAATCTAAACCCCATCTCTCTCGCCAATTCTATGTCTAATTTGAAACCATCAGGCTTACACTTGCTAAATAACTGCTGATATATCTCATCTGTGTACCACCCTGCAAAGTAATTAACATTTGGGAAGGGTGACTTCCAACCCTTCTTAATTCTTAGATCTTTCCAGTTTTTGACAACGTAGGTTACAACATCCTTAGTCCGATCTAAACCTCTATATTTTTTCAAAACCCCTTTCCATTGAGAGTAGGTCTTTGGACTAGGTTTCAATGTTTCATACCCATAGTTTTTTAGTTGTTCATCAAAGTGCATTTGTATCTTAACTGTATCTTTAGAGTTTTCATCATCAGAACTTTTATTTAATTCTTTTATATTATTTAGATTTATCTTATTAGTGACACTTTTCTTCACATTTGAATGTTCTGTTTTTTCTCATTCAAAGTATCAATTTCTTCCTTTACTCGTTTAACTTGTGACTTTTTCCAACATATATCCTTCCATGAATACCTATCAATGATGTGATAAACATTGTTCCTACCAGGCTTATCTTCTTTATTTCTTATCTCGATGTAGCTATTTTCAGAAAGAAATTTTGTACAGTTAGACACAGTCTTAAGTGAGATTCCACAATGGGTTGCAATTTCATCTCTAGTCGGCCAAGTCCTTGTCGTATCCCAAGCTCTTCCCATGATGTAAATTAGTACGAGCTTCTGAGTTGGTTTAAGCCTATTATCTTGCAAAAGGGCATGAGGCACCTTTACAAAGTGATTCTTAATTTCATTAACATTTAAATAATTCATTTTTTACTCCTTTGATAAATTACATAGACAGTTTTTCTATCCCACAGTTTCACTTTATTTTTAGTTGGAACTTGTTGATCATTCAGTACTCTTGCAATCTTCCCAAAGCTCATTTCTAACTTCCTAAGCTTAGCAATTAGTGAGATCACTTCCTGTTCACTGGTTACTTCTTTAAGTTCTCCATCAACGAACTCATACCCATAGGGAACACCTCGTTTACGATTCTTATTCGAACCTACTTCTCTTTTTGCAATGCCAAAATCATTGATATACTTCGTGACTGTTGATCTGGAGGACATTATCTCTTGTGAAACTTCATTAGCTGTAAAGCCCTCAAAGCTATATTTTTGAGTTAAATACTGATGATCTAGGTAGTATGGGGTATGTTGAAATTCAATGATATCAGAAGTTTGGAGTGGAGGACGGATTTCTAGACTACAGTCCTCTATGCCACCCCATTAAATTTTAAAAAGCTTTGGTTACCGCCAGAGCTTTTTTTTTGCCTGCAATTTCATTAAGTTATACGGGCGGTTAAAAATACGCGTAGAAAAGTGAATGGTGGCGTATGTAATTTAGGCGAACCAATTTACCGCCAAAGTTTACTAGAGTTTTCTACTTCAGTAATAAAATTCCCAAACGATTTAATAAATTCACCTAAGTCTACGATAAGATTATGATGCAAAAAGTTTCAAGGCCCATATTTATCAAACTAACTGTGTTTACTATGACAATTCTTTTGGTAGTTGTAAGTATTCTTGGTTATACAAACTCTCGCTACTTTAAAGAGTCATCTATTCAGAAAGAAGAAACGTCGAACTTACTTTTTGCTACATCAAAATCAAAAGAAGTTGAGTCCCTTATTTCTGGATATATCGAAAAGATTCGTTTCTACTCTCTATTCCTTTTGCAAAGCTCACAAGATGAAAACTGGAAACAGGTCTTTAACAAGTCATTTAAAGAAGACCACGACGTCGTTTCAGTTGCTATCAAAAGAAAGATTGATGGGAAGATAACTGGAGTAAGAGATATCCATAAAGATGATATCTTTAAAAAGTACGAAGTTAATGCTGACTACCTCAAAAACTATATCAATTTAAACAAGATTAATTTTGAATCTAACTTTAGCGGAGATGTATCCGTTCATAATATCTCTTTTAATCATAAACTACCACTTCTGCATATTTTTGTTCCTCTTTTAAGAAACAAGCGTGGTGAATATATTTTTATTGCATCTGCTGTTGTGAGAATTGAAAATCTAGTTAAGATTTTTTCTTCAACTAATAAAGAAGGTGCTTATCTAATAGACAGTAACGGAACATTTTTAACTCATACAAATGAATCAATGATTCTAGCTAAAGACACAATTAAAGAACAGTCCATATTAGATAAAACAAAAGACAAATTTTTCCGTGATGGGCAGTTTGAACTTACAAAAAATGAAAATGAACTGATAGTAGCCCTCTCTAAAAACAAGTTTGGTCTAACAACAGTAATTGAAACTAAAAAGAATATTATAACTCTTCCTGCAAATTTTACAATTAAGCAAACTTTTTACGTTGCAGGTATCATCCTTTCCTTAGCAACTTTTTTCATCTTTATGTTAAGTAATAACTTTACTGTACCTATTGAAAAACTAGTTAACTTTGCTCATGAAATTGCTAAAGGGAATTTTGATATTGAAGCAGAAAAAGAAATTCAAACTAAAGACGAGCTCCAAGTTCTTGCTCACGCTTTTGATGATATGACCGCAGGTCTTAAAGAAAGAGATAAAATAAAAAATATGTTCTCAAAGTTTCATGGCTCTTCAATTACTGAAGATATTCTTCAAAGTTCACTTAACCGAGAAGGGACAAAAAAAGAAGCCGTAGTTTATTTCTCTGATATACGTGATTTCACTGCTTTCTCTGAATCTAAACCACCAGAAGAAGTTGTTGAAATGCTAAATGAATATTTTCAAACGATGGTTACGATTATCAACAAACACGGTGGTGTTGTAGATAAATTTATCGGAGATGCGATCATGGCCTTATGGGGAATTCCTAGACCAACAGCTGAATTTAAAATAGATGCAATAAAAGCCGCCTTAGAAATGAGACGTGCCTTAGTTTCATTTAATGAAAAACGAGTTGCCGAGGGCAAAGAAGAAATCATGATCGGAGCAGGTCTTCATATCGGCCATGTAATTTCAGGAACTATTGGTTCAGATGAACGTATGGAATATACCGCCATTGGAGATACCGTTAACACTGCCGCGAGAATTGAAGCATCAACCAAATCTTTTGGTACCGACCTACTTATCTCTCAAGAGTTAATGAATGAAGTGCAAGATCATTTTATCATTGAAAAAGCCGGTGTCGTTGAAGCAAAGGGAAAATCAGAAGGAGTAGCACTCTTCAAAGTTAGAGGCTACAAGCATGCTGATGGAACTAAAGAGATCATAAAAACTAAATACTCTGACTATAAATCTGGAAAAGATGCAAAGATAAAGATTAGTGCATAGGAGATTTTGATTATTAATAAATTATTACTTTTAACATTCTTCACACTCTTTTCTTGCCAAGAAAAAGTACCAGAGCTTAAAAGCTTAGGAGAAAGTAATATTGATCAAGAAAGTAAATTTAATGTAAATCAAAGTAGTTTCAATATTTCTAATCCAGAAAACCCTTTAACAATATCTGGAACTTGTGACCCTCGCTATAGTGATATGGAAGTAAGTTTTGACTCTATGAGTACATGGAAAACCTTCTCCACTGCCTCGACATCAAATACTGACAGTAATTGCACTGATAAAAGCTATTCTTTATATCTAGACAAAGTTAATAATTATTTTACATACGATACAAATATAATTGGAAATCAAAGCAAGTACGTCTACATACGAGGTAACCTTGGCTTTACATATTCGACTCCCATAAAAATAACAATAACTAATAGTGACTTTACACCTCCAGCTGCTCCTGCAATAAAAACACTTTCAAGCCCTACAGATGCAAAAGTTTATATAACAGGTGGAACAGAGTCAGACTTCAGTCATTTTGAGTGTTCTGTTGATAACAGTATTTGGTTTAACTGCATAGATGGTGATGTTATTACCTCCGATGGCTTCACTGCTCTCAATGCTGATCAAGAAGGATATATAAAAGTTAGATCTGTTGATAATTCTGGAAATAGTGCAGAATCTGTATCAAAGATTTTCAAAAAAGGTACACTTGGCCGAGGTGTTAATGGAAATGTTTATACCATTGAAAAAATTGATACAAATAAGTATTTAATTGGAGGTGATTTTACTCACTATGATGTTATCCCTCATGCAAGTGATCCCGCAAATCCTACACTAGATGCTACTAAATTGAGCAGTGCTCTTCTTTTAATAGATGATCGAGGAAATGTACTTAAAACATTTTCTGGTATAACTGAAGTTAAAGAAATAAAAAAACATAATTCAAAGATCTATATTGCAGGAAACTTCACAAATTTACTAGGTAGTACTTATGATCACTTTGCTCGATTGAACTTAGACTTGACTGTTGATACATCAATGCCAGATCTCTCATTTAATAATAAAATTGTCGATTTTCAAATTGACTCAAATAACAATTTTTATATTGCCGGTTCCTTTACAGCCTTTAAGGATGTATATGGTTTTGATAAAACTCGCTCAAGATTAGCAAAGTTTAATTCGTCTTTCGAATTTGATTCTGGTTTTGAAGATTTCTCCTCATTAAGCAATAAAATTTTTAAAATTTATCTAGATGAGAGAAGCGTAAATAAATTTCTATATGTTCAGGCTCAAGCAACTGACTATATGGGCTTAACAACAAGGGGACTATCAAGAGTTAATCTTATTTCAAAAAGTCTAGATTATATATTCGGAGTTACTAGTGCTAATCTTTACTCAAGCTCTGTTAGATGTCTTTTTGAAGGGATGATGAATTCTTTTTACTGTTACAATGCAAATGGTATTCGTGGAGGAGGCACTGGAGGTGCAAATATTATTAACGTAACAAATGGATCAGTCACAAATGTTATTAGTATTTCTACATATCATTATCACTTAATGTTTTACGATGACCAATTTATATCAATTACATCTAGTAATACAAAAATCTACGACAGTTCCTTTGCAGAAACTGCGACTAGTTCGTTTTCATTAGCTTATGGAGTAAATGACTACGCTGTTGATCAAAGTGGAAATTTCATTCTGGTAGGGTCAATGAAAGGTTCTGGAAATACAGCTCGCTTCGGAATCATCAAAATGAAATCAGACTATACCCTCGACGAAGAAGCCTTCGCAAATATGCGCTAAAAAAACTTATTTACCCTCATTCCCACAGAAAATCCCGTAGACTCAGCAAGATTATCAGTTCCTTCTTTAGCAACACTGTCTTCATCAGTATTAGCTTTATATGAAATAGAATTTATATAATGACCGATAAAGAATGTATAAGTCTCTTCTTCTTTATGCTTATAAGTAACATAGAGCTTATTATAAAAAGAAAGTGATTGATTTAGCTTTTCATCATTTGGGGTTTCCAAGCTTATTGCATGCCAAAAAAGCTTGGCCTCCGCACCAAAGTCAAAATAACGATTGTATCTATAAAATGGAGCGATCATACCAACAGGACCAGTAGTTCCCACCCTTTCAAAACTCAAGTTATTTGTATACCTATCCCCAACAATAAAGAGGTCTTCTTTGTAAAAAACTCCTCCACTAAATTCAAAAGGTATCCTAGCATAAACTTTTGTCTGTCCAACCAAGTAATGGATCTCTGATAAACGGATGGAGTAATCTACATTATTAACATCTGTAAGATACCAACCAACTCTATGCTTCCAAAGAGAATAAAAGTCCTGATAACTACCTTCTAAAAAATATCGTTGTCCCTTGAAACGTGTCTCAACGATTGTATCCCTTTCTCTACTCTCTCCGTAATAGTCTAAATAAGTTAGTTCAAGGCCCAAACTATAAAAGAAAGGATTATCTTTTTTAAGGTTATGACTATTTTGTGTTTTTTTTGCGTGTATAACAATATCTTTGCCTTTCACGTTGAACTCTATAAAAGAATATGGAGAAGATGCTCTTCCATCTGTCTTTGCTCTCAAGGCAAACCTAAATTCTCCTTGAAACTTTTCAAGATCATACTCTAGTTTTTCTTTATTAAAGTATCCGTTTCTATCAAATACTGTCCACTTATGATTCAAGCCTAACTTCATAAGTTGATATTCAAAGTCTGTTGTATATTTTGGCTTCGTCCAAGAAAACTTAAATTTTCCATCCTCAACTTTATGTTCCACGAAAGGTGCTTTTAATGCTCCTCCATTAAGAAAGAACTTAACCCCGTTTCCTTCTTTTTCTGGAAGTGGGTCATCTTTATTTATAAGAGCGACGACTCGCCACTCATACTTTTGAGCAACAGGAATAGTGAACTCATGTTTATTATCTTTGGTATAGACTTTTTTATGAACTTTATCATTCCACACTTCTACATAATAGAATTTCGCCCCTTCAACATTTTTCCATTCAAAGAAGATCTTCTCTTCAAGTTCTTCTATCCCCTCGAGGTTATCGCTAGGAAGAGGATTGATATAAATGGGAGCTGGCAGTCTTACGTCTATGAAGGAGAACTCACTCCACTGGCCAGGAACATCCCTTTTATCAAATCCACGCATTCGAAAATTATATTGCCCGGGAACAACTTGTTTAGACCACTTAGACTCATTAAACTTTTCTTTAAAAACTAAACTGTTCTTTCCTTTTTCATCAACGGAATAAAGTTCAACTTCATAGGAATAGACATCTCGGTTTTCATCCCAAGCAAAATCAATCCAACGTCTTTGCCCGAATGCTGAAAAACTAATTAAAAATAGTAAAATACAAATCAATCCATTCATCGGATTTTAATCCTCTTCAGTTTCATCTTAGGAAGATCCGCGATAGCTGGAATTGAAACCTTAATACTTTCACTCACCTTTCCTTGTCTCTCTAATTCATCAACAGCTTTAACAAAAAGATTATACTCTCCTGGATTGAGATTCCTAATCATCCCAGGGAGCGTATCCACTCTTGAAATTTGAACAGTAGAACCTGAAAGATCTTTAACTTCAACCATATAATATTTAGCTGCCTTAACTGGATCGAAGTTGATATTCACATCCCCTTTACCGTCGCCTTTAATTTCTTTGATTGCAAATTTTGGAGCTTCAAGTAGTGGAATCTCTTTTAGGTTGAAAAATAGGTCTTTTGATTGTGCGCTTAGATAACCGTCAAGATTATAGGATTCTATATTAATTTTATAAATCCCTGGCATGCGAGGCATAAAACTCGCTGTGTTTTTAAAAATTGTTTTTCTTACATTAAAGGAAGGATCACTGTGGCTAGTTACTGTAAAGATAAAGTGCTTTAAGTTTCTAACTGGCTCCCAATCAACTTGATACTCCTTTCTATCAACATAGAACTCTGGAAGTTTTTTTACTCTCCAGCCAATAGTTGGAAGTTTTTTAATTAACAAACTATAGCTTGTCGTAAATTCTGATGTTTTATTTTTAAAGATACCCCTTACTCTCCACTTATAATCTCCAGGAGCAAGCTCTGTAAGTTTGATCTGAGGCTCTTTTGTTTTATGACTTATCTTCTTTCCACTTCCATCTCTAATTTCAAATTCATATTCAGTTGCAGAAGTTAAACTCTCCCAAGAGAAAAACTGTTCGTTTTTAAGTTCATTAGTCACTATTGAGAAAGTATCAATTGGAAACTCTAATTTTGGTGGGCGAATCTCAGTGTAGACTTGTGTCCTAAAGGATGTAACCTTAGACTCAATTATCTCACCTTCACGCAGTGCCTGAACTTTCCAAAAATATGTTTTATTAACTTCAAGATCTGAAGTGCTTAGATTGTTGCTGGATAAATCTTTTTTCATAAACTTTAGTTCTGACATTTTATTATCAGCAAAAACCATTACATTATATGTGGCTCCATCAAGATAGCGCCAACGCAAAGCAAGCTTTCCCTCCTTTAAGTAGCCTACTTCCTTATTACGTGGGAAAATTTGTGTTGGTTCTACATAAGGAAGAATATTTGCTTTATAGATTTTAGACTCAATAAAATGATTAGAGTTTTTACCCGTTAATTGCCAATAAATTATTCCTGGCTCAACCTTGATCCATGCTTCATTTTTAATTTTGATAGTTTGAATCTTTTTTAGATCTTTTTTATTATAACCCACATAAAGATCATAAATTTGATCATCATAGTCTGAGTGCCATTTAAAGAAAGCCTCTTGTTCTTTGTTTAAATAAACAGTTTGATTATTAAGTGGTGTTTTTACCACAAGACTGATCTTCTCTTTAGTAAGAACTCCATCCCTTAATATACTTTTTTCATTCTTGTTAACTGTTTGTTTTTTTCCGGAAATTTGAGCTAGAACTGATCCATCTAGAACTTCTAAGTTTAGATTACCTTGCTTATCAACTTTTAATGAGATCTTACCTTTTTCAAGAGCAATTTTATTGTCACCACTAGTTACCTGTAGTTTGCTATCTTCAGTATTATTGATGAGAATATCCCCCTCAATAACATTAAGGCTTAACTTATCTCCACCTTCTTTAATAACAAACATTGATTTTTCTTCTAAACTAATTTGAGCTTTTGACTTATCAAAAACAATTTTAGCAGTTGAGTCACTTCCGGTTCGGATAAGATCATTACTAAAAAGCTTTTCACCAACCTCAATTGGTTCCCAGATAAGTCCATTGCCGGCTTTTCTTTGAACATCATTTAGAACAGAGTTCAGCAGTGCAATACCTTGTACTTTCTTCAGAGTTAGATCTGGTGGAGTTGGTTTAAATACAACAGCAACAAAAATAGTTAACAACAATGACAAGAAACCGAGTTTTATAATCCGGTTTTTAAATATATCCATAGAATTATAATAACAAATATCAAAATAATTAATAGTTTAAGATTTATTAATTCCTTTCTTTAGCTAGTATTGATTGAATAGATTTTGCATGCCATCTCCCCCTACGATTCTTAGTTGGGATCCCCATTGAGTTAAATATGTCCGCTATCTTCCAATAACTAAATCCCTTCTCTCGAAGCTCTCTCATTTTATAGATATTCTCTAATTCTCGCTTATGTGCTCTGACTTCTCGTTCCTGACACCTAGCTCCGTACGCAAGCCCACGCTTTCTATTTTGCAAAGTTCCTGGAACTCGAGTTTGAATTCCAAACTCTTTGATCTGTTTAGATATAGTCTGACGGGCCACCCCAAACTCTACCGCCAGCTCATTTAAAGTTCGCCTTTCAATGACGTATTTTTGGTATAAAAGCTCTTTATTTCGCCACTTATTTTTGACTATAAGTTGAATGATATTAGACATTTGGACTTGGCGGTGACTGGGACTCGCAAAGTTGATTAGATCACCCCATTTTTAAAAAGCCTTATATTTAAAAATACTCTTGAATGACCAAAGGAATGTCTTCTCTAAACGTATGTGGCCCAAGCTCCCTTAAATACATACACCTAGATTCTTTATAAAGCTGAAGCTCTTCGGGAATTTCCTCAAAACCATGCTTTTCATAGAATGAAGTATCTAGATCTGAGTACAGAAAAACTCCATTAGCATCTGTCTTCAGATTATCAACCATATATTTTAATAGATTTGTGGCATATTCATTTTTTCTACGCTCTAAACTTGTAGCCAATGAACCTATTCCAAAACATTTATCTGGAAAAGTATAGATAATGAGAGAACTAACAACTTCTGAATCATGTTCTAAAACCCACCAACAACCTCTCTTGTACTTTGAAGACAGGGAGCATTGCTCAAGATAATCTTGTTCTTGCGCTCCCTCTGCCCATACATCATATCCCATCATATAAATATCAAGCAGGTCACTCTCAACTGCTTTTCTTACTCTCATATTTCTGCCACCTTCGTTTTAATAAAACACTCATACCTGATTGGTTTTCTTCCATTTGATAAAGCTGTTTTATAAGAAGGTAAGTTATGACTATCAACTGTCCCCCAAATAAAGTCATCATCTTTTGTGCTCATTTCCACAAATTTTCTCTGCATAGCTTTAGCAAGGCCTTTGCCCTTCCACTTTTTAGAAATAAAAATTTCATGAAAGTAAACTGCGGAATGCCCAAGTAATGAAGAACTCTCACCAGCAATTATGCCCATCTTCTCACCATCATAATAGACTTCATACATTAATCCCTGCCCAACTGAATCTCGCATTGAATCTAATGAATTTAAAGTTACCTTTTTTTCTAAGTCAGGTCTTTCCTTATGGAACTCTTCATAACCAGATTTGTACCAATCGTAATATGAGTCATCCACGACCTTTTTAAGTTCAAGTGATGCTTCACCTTCCCAAGGCTTCATTAATTTAATGTCTTTGGATCTTGTCACCAAATAGGTTGAGCCAATAAAATCCACATCAGTTTTTTTAGGTGACCAGAAACTTAAATAAAGAGGATTAAAGGCCGTAAATTCCTCCTTAACTTTCTTATATATTTCGAGTACTTCTCTGACATTATTAATCCCGAAGTTTGGTTTGAGATTTATGAATGGTAAATCTTTATGTCCACCCATGTGTCGGATGCCATAGATAACCTTTTTATTTCCACCTAGTTCCAGTAATTTTTCAGCATAATCACTACTTTTTGTATTAGGCACTTCAAAATAATTGTTACGTGAATCCATAACTTCGTTACTATTTAATTCATTCCACTCAGAAACAATTTCATCACTCAGCTCTTTTAGAGCTAAGTTAATATCTAGTTCAATATTTGAGAGATCAAATGTATTAAGTTCTTCTTGTGCAAAGCTGCGCACATCATCATTAGTTAATTTCATTTAAATAAAACCCTTTGTTTTAAGTTAATTAAAAAAGGGCAGATGAGTCTTTGTTTATTTGAAAAGACCCAAGAATGCCCAACATTGAATAAAAGATGATTTTTTCATAAAGGCCTCCTTGGTTTTTTAGAGATATGAGATTAAGTTTCATGAAAATAGTCGAGGTGACAATCCCTGTCAATATTTAGTTCATAAATTTTCATTGTGTTTCATAATCAGTCTACTTTTTTCTACTTTAGATAAATCACAAGACAAAATGCTTAAAAACTGAATCGACCCCGCTCCCCACTCATGACACAATATCATGTCACGAAAGGGATTCTTGAATGCTCAAAGCGAAACACCCTAATAATTTCGTATTTTAATAAAATACTAAAATACGGGTGTTTTGTAGGTGTTTTTTGGGTGTTTTTGAGTTATAATTATAGGTGTTTTACAGGTGTTAATTGGGTATTTTCTATGAAGACTATTAAAAATCATGTACTTACAGGTGAACAGGTCAATCAGATCACTAAAATTGAACGCTTCCAAGGAGCTTTTGAGACAACTAAGTTTCAAAGACCAGCACTTGTCGAAAGTCTAAAAAAGACATCAATCATTACCTCTTCTGGTGCATCCACCAGAATAGAAGGTGCAATTCTAGCGGACGAGCAAGTCAAAGAGTTGGTTGAAAAAGGTTGCGAGATTAACGATATGTCGTCTCGTTCTGAAAGAGAAGTTGCTGGTTATGTTAAAACTCTTAATTACATCTATGACAATTTTGAAAAGCTCGATGTTTCAGAAAAAATGATTCGAGAGCTTCATCAACTTTTAACAAGTGAGCTTACAGAAGATCAACTTCCTTCCACTCAAAGAGGAGCATATAAAGATGTTCCTAATGATGTTGTCGAACAAGATCAAGCAACAGGAAAGATAATCAAAGTATGGTTTAAGACAGCTCCTCCAGGGCTTGAGACTGAAACTGCTATGGCCGACCTTATTTCTGATTATGTGCAAATGAAAAAAGCAAAAGAATGTCAGCCTCTCATTCTTATTGCTGGTTTTATTGTTCACTTTTTGGCCATCCACCCTTTTAGAGATGGTAACGGAAGACTGAGCAGATTACTAACCACAATTCTACTTTTAAAAAACGGTTACAAGTGGGCGCAATATACTTCTCATGAAAAAGTTATCGAAGATAACAAGGAAGGTTATTATACTTCTTTAAGAAATACACAATCCACTTTTCATGAAGAAGCACAATATAACTATTGGATTAGTTACTTTTTAAAAGTTCTAACCGTTCAAACTGATTTCTTAAATAGTAAACTTATTCATAAGTCACCTGCATCAGTCATGAATGACAATGAGAAACAAGTTTATAGCATTATTGAAGCAGAGGAAGAATGTAAAATCTCCTTTATCTTGGATAATGTTGATATGTCTCGCGATGGTTTAAAAGACCTTCTCAAAAGACTTGTTGATAAAGGCATCATTAAGAAAAAAGGACAAGGCAGAGGAACAACTTACGTTATAGGGTAATAAATCTTAAGGAATAGGTCAGAAATTGCATATTTACAACAGAAGTTGTAGTGGCAACCTAATGACTTTAAAGGTTTTTTTGTGGTTACCACTTTTATGCTACAATTTTTTGTAGTTCGCTTCAATCTCTGAAGCAAAGTCATAAAAAAGAACTACTACAAAGCCTGACCCCACCTCACCGTCTTGCACATCTTTTGAAAGCAGGAAGATGTCTATACTGACTCGCCCACTGTAGATTCTCAAATACAGCAATTAATTGCGGATCATCAGTTAATGAAAAAATTCTTTCATACAATTCGACATTCTCAATTTCAGCAGCAACTCCGGCTTGGCAGGCATCTTTTAAGCTATTAAAGCTTGGAATGTTTCCTATATAGTGATTATCTGGAACAGTTAAGCCATATTTAGTAAAAAATGGGATAAGGGCATCAATATGTCTTTGTTCTGATCTTACAATACGAGAAAAAGGTCTTCTCTTTCCAAAGTCCTCAAGCACTTTTAGATAAGTTGCTTTCGCTTTGTACTCATCATCAAGTGCCATTTTTAAGGCAGTTGCATTATCAGCAGCGAAGGCAGTGAAAGACAGTTTCATCATCAAAAAAGGTAGTAATATTGATTTCATAAGGACTCCGTTGAAAAAGGAAGAAAATTCATCCTGTTATTAATAAAATGGTGTCTAGTTTTTAATCGTCAATACAACTCATTTACTGATAATAATCAGACTTCTTTTTTAATTCAAAATTTTAACTGGCTTCCTATTGTCATCAATGGCCACTAATGTAAATGATCCTTTTACCGCTAAAACCTTACTTTCTGAATACATTTCTTCAAGAAACAAAGAGACTTCTACCACAAGGCTTGAAGTTCCCACCTTCGTAATCTCTCCAACCAGCTCCACAAAATGGCCTCCAGGAATAGGCATATTAAAATCAATCCGGTCGGTAGAAACTGTGACAAACTTTTTTCTTCCAAATCTCGTTGCTGTGATAAAAGCAATTTCATCCATCCATTTTAGGGTAATACCGCCAAATAAAGTATCGTAATGATTTGTACTACCTGGAAAAACAGCTCTTACAAAAGATGTTTTCGCATTTTTAATTTTTTCTTCTAAATTAATCATTGAAATCCTCCTCGGGCATTTTGATTATATTGATTGACTAGGGTCGGACTTAGTTGTGCTTCTCAACCTTACCGTTGCGGGACAGTGCCGGATTTTCACCTGGCTTCACTAGCATAATCAACAGATGTATAAAACGATGTTAGGTTGTTTCAAGGACTTAATCAATAAAAATAAAAGAATAAACACAAGACATCTCACTATTTCTTGAATAAAAGGTTATAAATCAACCTCTTTTCTAAAGTTTTGCTCTCCCCTTGGAATTCGAGCAGAGTTTGTTATGATTTAAATGCAAGGAAAATAATATGTTATACCACCTACTTTATATTTCTGAAGAATCATCATTTTTTGACCAACAAAGAGATATGGAGGATATTTTAAAAACATCTCAAAAAAATAATGTATCAGCACAATTAACAGGAATTTTAATTAAAAATGATAAATTTTTTATTCAACTCCTTGAGGGCGATTCCAAGTCTGTTGAAAAAATGTATACAAAAATTTCTAAAGATCGAAGGCATAAATCCATAAGAAAACTTTTAGAATATAAATCTAAAGAAAGAATATTTCCCCGCTGGTCTATGGGATATGTAAATTTAGATAGTAAAAATGACAATGAAATCAAATTAAAAGAAATTATTCCTTTTATTCATAAAGACATTATAAAACTAAAGAGTTCCAAAGAAAAAATTTTGTCTATACTAAAAAACTTTAACTCCGCGAGTTAGGCTAAAGCAAAGTCAACTATAAAACTCCAATCTGCCTCTCGCTTATAAATAAACGAATGAATGTACAAAAGTTAGTTCACCAGGATGCCTTAAAGGAAACCTTCTCACATTGACTTTTTCATCCACAGTTCCTTCATTAGTGATGACACTTACTGTCGCTGTTGTAATGATCTTACTATTGCGCCGACCATAATAATTGACATAAATAAGATAAGGTCCCTTCTGGACTCCAGGAGATGCAAAAATTTCTGGTCCATAGCCAGTAGTCACATCAACATCTAGTGCACTACCATCTTTTAACTTTCTATTTCTATAGTAACAATGTTCTCCATTAGGACTAATAACATGTAAATCTAGGTCAGTGCCATCTGTATCCCAAGATAAAATAATTCTAATTCTTGATTGTGTCCCACCTTTTTTCACATCGAAAAATTGTACATTTGAGCGAGTTTTTCCATCTGAAGATCTTATTTCTACATTATTCGCACCATTACCAAAAGAGTAAGGTCTAGAAAATTTTCCGTTAGACGCTTTAAGAGGCATTGCATTTCCATTAACAATTAACTTTAAAGGCTTTGGACTATCTTTTATGCTTCCCAAAATTTGACCTTCAATTTTACCAGTATCTGGCTGATTTTCTGGCATACTTATATCTACATCTGGATATTGTACTTTCTGACTAAACTTCACTTTTTTTGTACTAGAGTCACGCCACCCACCTTTAGGACTTGTTATTTTTATACTGTCAGCGTAACTATATCCAATGATAAGTATTGATGTACTTAAGATTAACTTTTTCATATATGACCTCAAAACATTGTTACAAGCTTTTTTGCAATTTTATCTATTTCTCTCTCGTTATTACCTATGGGATGATATTTAAATGCTAGATGTAAATATTCATGGGCAATTGAATATTGATTTTCAAATCCATCAAACCCACGAACAAAAATTTCATTTGTTTTTTTATTGGCAAAAGGTGCACCACTATTTAATTTACAAACTTTAAAACTATCTGGCCTTTCGTAGCCTGGGTGCTTCACTAAAACCTTGTGCCAACGAGGAGTTTTTTCCTTTAGCCACATATTGGCCCTAAGAAGTGTTCCGCATAAACTAAAGTATCTATCTCTATCATAAATAATTTTTGAATTTGGATAAAAACTCTTTAAAATTTGTTCTGAATTATTTCCTAATAAATCCAGTCCCTTAGCTTTTATCCAAGAAATCATATTTTTTCCATCTTTGTTCAAATGATACTTTATATTTCCAACATTATTTAAAATTAATCCTGCCGTTTTTGAAGAAGCGGCTATGGCTCCTTCAGACGGAATATTTGCAGAGACTCTTTGAAACTTAGAAGAATCTATAACATGAAAACAACCTGAAATTTTCTGTGCCCTTTCTTTTAAGTAAGTTCGAATCACGATACTAAAAGCTTCTGCAGCACTGGGGTATTTACTACTCACCTCTCGATCCAATACTCTAGCGATATAAGAGGTCATATTCATACGTCCATCTATTAAAAGCTTTTCATTATAACTTCGTAGAAACAAATCATTATTAGAATTTAAAGTTAAATCACGACCTGACTGAAAACTTAGTCGATATGTGCCATTTAAGGCACCTTCTTGAATTTTCTCATTTGTCGATAAGTCGATTATGCTTTTGATTTGATAATCATGAAAATATCTAACGCTCACGCACTGATTGACATGAAACCTAACAGTTTTTTTCCAATGATTATTTAGAATACTTGAAACTCTTTTTAGGTAGTCTGAGCTTTTCCCACTTCCCCTTCCCCAAATAGGAGTTCCATCTGTTAACCACCCTGCAAAACCACCTATGTACTTAGTTTTTTTCTTAGGGTCGTCCCACGTAAATGTTTTTAATCTTGGGTATGCCCCAAGTTCACTCAATGAACTTCTAGCCGTACCATTAAGAATAACTCCAACAAGAGCTTTATCTAAGTGATCTTTAGCCTTAGGTAATTTCTTAACTCTTTCTAGTACTGATAAAAGACTTTTAACACTGACTATGGTTTCTGGCTTAAGGTTATCAAGCCCTAATAACCACTCGGCCCTAATCTTCCTTTTCCACCAAAAGTCTTTCCACTTCTTTTTAGATATTTGAAGTCTGCTAGGTGAAAAAAAAAGGCCACAGGACTTCGCAAGAGCATCATCTTCATCAATACTCTCACCTTTTTTGCAGCAAAAAATTTCTTGATTTAAATTCCCCTTACATCTGTAAGGGGAACTCGAGAGACTATTCTCTTTATTGTAAGTATATATGAACAGTTTCCACAAACTACCAAGTGGTGTTTTTATATTATTATTTTTCTTCTCAACTAATTGCTCTTCTTTAAAATTAAAAGAATATACCTTTATTTCACCATTGCGTTTTTCAACGTATAAGTCACTCCCCCATACCATAGTATAGGTAAAGCTTATTAGAACAAATATTAACCAAAGTCTTCTACTTGACATTTAGCTCCCATATCGAAACCTCATTTTTTTTCCTATATGCTTTCTTATCAGGTGTATACATTTCAAAAAAACGAGTCATTGGAAGTTTATATTTTCCTTTTGCAGAAAATTGAACAACATGACGATATACTCTTTTTCGAGATAGCTCCTTAACTGGAATTTTATATTTTAAATCCCCAAAACGAGCTTCTTCATCAATTTCAATAGTTTCCTCACTACCAGATTCAAATACCTGCACAACTTGAATTTTTCCTAACTCATTCTGAATATTTGCTCCAGGTGGAAGTGGGACCTCTATCATTCCATAGTCAAAGCGGGTGTTGTTACTCTTCTCTTCTGGCTCAACTATTATTTCATCAATAAATTTATCATTTGTATTAACACCATCTTTCAGGTCAATAACTGATGCAATGTACTTATTCTCTTTTTTTTCCAAAGAATATATATTTCTTGTAATCTTAACCTTAAGCTTATGCTCATCCTTTTTAAAGGAATCGTAGTAGAGCCTAAAGTCCATATTTTGATCAGCAGATCCACTGATAGTAATGTCGCTCTTATTGGGATCGGTAATTTGCCAAGAATCGAGTCCGTAGATAGACTTTATTTTCTTAACTCCTCCCTTGATTTTTATATCAGTATCATTGAGTTGAATACTTCCCAAGGCTTCATGCATTAGTATTAAGGTCATTGACTTATCAGCTGTTGATTGTGAACGTGAAACTTTTTTTAGAATTCTATTTGCTTTCGCTACAATTTTTTGTTTATTAAGCTCATATGACATTAGACTTAGCGATGCCGCTTGCAATAAAGGATGTTCATCATTTTCTAGCGACACCATCGTTTCAGCTGATATCTTATCCAATTTTTTATGAGTATCTTTTTCTAAGTAATATCCCTTTTTAGCCAATTTGATACTAGATAACTTCAACATAATCGAAGCGAGTTCAAAATGTTTTTTTGAACTCCTTTGTGACATTATATAGTTACGCCCCCCATAAGCTGGTATTTCTTTTGAATCTAGTAGTTCTGAAATTTTATTTAATTGAGATTCAAGCATACTTTGTACTGGCCGGCCCAAATGAGATGAGATCCAAAGAACAATAGAATTTCTTAAAACATTATCACTTGAATAATCTCTAAATGCCTCAAGAATCTTATCCCAATGCTCATCTGTAAATGAAAAACCTAAAACCTTTCCTGCATAAAAGTCTGCCAGATAAGCATATGCTGTCATATAGCTATCATTAGGCATATTTTCATACCACCCAAAGTATCCTTTTCGGTTAGCAAGATTTACTAATCTTTCTCTACCATTTACAACCTTCTCTCTAATTTTAACAAGATCACCCCTTCTATTTTTAGCTCTTTTCAATATGCCATATGCGATACTAAGTGGAATTAATTTACTCGCAGTTTGCTCCACACAACCATGCGGATAAGTAATAAGCTCCTCAGCAGCTTTCATAAATCTCTGATATAAGTTACTAAATGCTACAAGCCGGAAATTAAAAGCGCCCTCAGGTAATTGCAAAGAGTTTTTACCATTCTTAAGCTTTACATCTTTAGACATCAGACTCATCCAGTTTGTAGGCACAACTTCAATTTTCTTTTCAAGCTTATCTTGAAACCCACTCCCTTTCAAACTCATTGATATATTTTGAGTTTTATTTGCTTGAAAGCTTACAGGCGTAAAATTAATCCCGGGCTTTAAAGTAACCAAGCTTTTAAAGTCTGTATTGCCACCCTTTAGACTTAATTCTCCCTTCAAATCAGTTGGATCTAAATTGAAGGCCATAACATTCACTATTGATTCATCTCCATATCTAAAGTCAGTAAGTCCACCCCATTTAAGATAAGCACTTTGAAATGACCGCACGTGTGCAACTGCTTGTCCGACAGCCCCATCATTAGAGATGGCACGAGAAGTCATTCTCCACCTCGTAATGGAATCTGGTAATTTAAACTGAACATGTGCCTCTCCATTATGATCAGTTTTAATATTCGTTTTCCAATAGGCAGTATCAACATCTTCTCGCCTAGGTCTCTCTCTCATTTTTAAAGGGCGATTACTATAGTTAGAAGAATAATCGTACCTACCAGTTGCAGACACAGAAGCATCGTAAGTGTGAAAGTCTAAGCTCGAAGTTGTTTTTACTTGATTTCTTCTTCTATGATAAAAGAAGTCTGAAATCTTGGGAGCTAATTCAGGCTGGAGAACATAAATCATCTCATCAACAACACTAAAAGTTATATTACTCGAAATGGGATCACCCAAATAAGTTGTTTTGATACCAAGTTTTACTTCTTCATTAACAGCATAATCAAACTTATCAAGAGTATAAGATATTTTAATTTTAGGCATTTTAACTTTTATTCCCTTGTTATTGAAAATAAACTTTCCATTCTTTACAAACAAAACAGAAAAAGTAATATTTGGGGCAAAAAACTTTTTAACAGGGATTTCAGCTATCCATTGAGAATCTAAAGACTTATTTACCTTAATCCAATTTGATGACTTACCAGCAATTGAATAGTTTTCGACTTTATCTCTTTCAAGAGTAAGTAATGCATTTTCAACAGGCTCAGAAAACTTAATAAGTATCTTAACTTTATCATTTAAATCATATTCTTCTTTGTCTAAAACGATCTCAACTGTACCTGGTAATGTCTCTAAGTCTGCCCCTCGAACGATGTGGGGTTTTCCACCAACAACATTACCTGTATCATTTAATAATAAAATTTTATATGTTCCTGCCTCTTCAAATTTTATTTTAAATTTGTTATCCGAAACATTTCCTTTTTGTATCCACTGGTCTTCAAGTTTGATTATTTTCCATGTTAATTTTCCTTCTTTTTCTTTCTTTGAAAAAGCTAACTTTTGCTCCAGACTAAAACTAATCTCTTCGCCAATATTAGAAAATAATTTATCGCTTTGAATTGAAAACACTGGTGTGTCCAACTCAACAAGAAGTTCTTTTGTAGCCTTTACCCTAAAGCTTGCATCATCTTTAGCTTGCACATTTAAGATGTATCGGCTAGGTACATTAACTTCAGGTAACTCAAAATTAACTTTACCTGAATGGTCTGAGCTTAACTTTAAATCATTAATTTTTATCGGAAACAAAGACTCTGCGTCTCTTTCCCCCTCAATAATGTTAAGTTTTTGCCTTCTAACTACAAGATCAATATCAGCGAACTTTACAGGTTTTCCATTAGAGTATGTAAGCTTCAAACTACCTGATATTTTTTCTCTCAATTTAAATCTTTTTTTATCAAATAAAACATCAATATTATAATGAGGCTTCGTATATTTAGAAACTCTAAACTCAGAGGAATAGCTCTTTAAATTATCTCTTAGAAGAATTGTGTAACCGCCCGGAAGAGCATAACGAGGTAAGCGAAATGAAAATTCTCCTCCTACATTTATTTGTTTAACACTAAATTCTTTTGTCAACAAAACTGTTCCCGCTGAATCTAAAATCAATGCTTTAAATATTTTATCTTTTAACCACTTCGAAGAAGATGAGTTAATAAATCTTCGTCCTATCACCTTTACTGAAACTTTATCTCCTGGACGATATAAAGGTCTATCAGTAACAGTAAATAATTTTTCAGAATAAATTTCACTATCATAATAATAATTCTCAGAGATAAAAACTCCACCTTGTGAGTCTTGACCAATAAAATATACAAGTTCAGGAGTTTTCATCTTTATTTTCAAGATTCCATTGTCATCTGTAACACCTTTCTTTAAAACACCTAAACCATCAGTCACAAGAACATTCGTTTTAGGGACAGGATCACCTGATTCTTTCGATACAGTCCACATAAACATCTCTTCACTTGAGGTTTTTGAAATAAGTACAGAGTTTGAAACAAAAACAAGAGTATTTGCCCTATGATCACCAATAACAGCTTCAACAAGATACAGTCCCCCCTCAAGCTTTCCTAGTGGAACATAAACATTGCCAGGATTGGCCTTGTTAAAATTATGACTACTCCCAGAAAGTCTTACATCTGGTGGTTGTATAGGCTTAGCATCGGTTATTGGGTATCTAAATTCTTTAAGAAGGTCATAGCCTCTCATCTTTCGAAATTGCTTAAAATGTTTAAATTTTGTTTTATATGTATGTGCTGGTTTCTGTTTAAAATCCTCAGAAGCCTCAACAGCACTTTTTCTCGCACTGAAAGATAGAATTCTCTGCCAGGCTAAACGTGATTTTTTATAAAAACTGTCCCAAACATAGCTAAGAGCATTCGCGACAAGACCTTTGGGCTTATAATTATATTTTGTTTTTATTCTGTGTAAATTCTTCTGGGACTTTAAAAACTTAATGGGGTCATTCACTCTATAAAGAGCAATATCAGCCCCTCCATAGTCCTTAACTTTTTTCCTATCATGAAGATTTTTTCTAATTTCGAGCCTTACTTTTGCAATTTCATTAGGCGAAAAGGTTGTGTCTGATAAGAGAAAAAACTTTTTACCTACATAAGCTTTAAAATTACTTGGATATAAATCACCAGCACTAGCGCTGCTAACAAATACTAACGAGATAAAAATCCAAGTCTGAATATTCCAATGAAATTTGGATTTGTTTGTATTGGTCTCCATCGACTATCCTTCCAATTAATTAATTCATTAAATTTAACTTTTCTTAAACCATTATCTTTTTGTGTTACTGATCCTGTATGATAGGCTACATACTTCCCCATCCAAATCATTATATGATGAGAGTCTTGCATATCATAAAATAAGATATCTCCAGGGCTCACCTGATTAATATCTTTTGAAACAAAAGAAGTATTTCCCTGTATTAGCCCAATTGCCGAGATGTAACTTCCAGTTGTTTTCCCATCATATTGTATCCATTTATCAAGTTTGGCCCTGATCTTTGGATTGATATTTAAACTTGGAGGTGTTGGAGAATTTGCAAATCCATGTGAATGCATCCACTTTGCATTTTTAATTTTCAAAGATTCATTTACGGCATAGCGAACAAGTCCAACACAATCTCTTTGAACCCACTTTGGGGAAGGACCTTGTCTCAACTGCTCATCAATAATTCGCACAAACCAAGACCTAAAAATATCCGTATTTTTAACATCTAACTTTTGCACCTTGCTAAAGGTTGACATACAAATAAAAAGAAATATAAATCCAAGAAAAAATTTTATCATAGCTCATGTATCTTTAATTTTTGCCATCTAATAAAATCTTCTTCATTTAATTTTGGCATATCAACCCCAAATGATTTCAACTGGGATAAGTTGCTAAAGGCTTCACTCAAATGCTTCTTAATTGCATTTCTAAAAACTGACTCTTGCCTATGCGGAAGAGCTTTTTTCATATATTTATCCAAAAGCTGACTTAGACGATAAGGACTTAATAAATAACTAATATTCTTATTTGAAAGTTTCAACTCATCAAACACAGACGGACTCTTTTTACTTAATGTGCTAATTGCAAGATCAACTAACTTTCCATCTGGTGAAAAAATAATATACTCATTATTGTGAGCAAGCTTGGCTTTAAAAAACTTATTAAACTTAAGTTTTTTTCTTTGAAGCTGATTAGCATCTTCAACTCCATATTGACTACTGACGACTCTCGAATATACGGTGACACCATTTTCCTCATTCATTTCGACTTCACTAACTTTGTGTTCCCTCTCAACTCCCCCCACAAACTGCTCAAATAAAAAATGAAATTTTCCTTTCATCTTGTTTAATTTTTTACCCTTCGTGATGAATAAAGGGGTATATATTGTTGAACGTTCATACCAGCACACACCTATCACATGGTTGGCAAGCTCTTCGATTTCTTTTTCACTCAGCAACTGATTTTTAAGGTCAACTGACTTATTAATAATATCTCCAGAAGCACTATCGTCTGCAGAGAGACCATCTGCTGGAATAGCTTTTTGGCCATTTATTCTTTTTAAAGTTAATTCTTTATAGTTTGTTAATATTTTAAATATTTTTTTATTATCAACAGGTAAAGCCGAGCACATTGCTGTAGACTTTGGAAACACCTTCCATAACTCAGCAGATGAAACTGTTTTGAGCTTCTCATTATTACTCATAAAAGAGTGAACACTCCATTCCTTGGCATGAAAGTCCAGCCTAATTGCTTTTAATGAGGGGATAAAATAACTGTACCCAAATGTTAGATAATTTGTATTCAAAATAATAGAGTGCTTACCTTTAAAGTCTATATTAAATAGCCTCTTATAAAATCCCTTCCCAAGGTCAGCCCCCACAGTTTCAGAAATATTTCTTTTAAGTTTATCCTCTAAATTGTTTGGAAAGTACTTGGGGTGCAAGCTCGTAATATACAATTTGCTACCATAACCCAAGATTGCAAGCTCCTTATTGGCAATCTTTAGATAGTATCCTTCTTGCCCGCCATAAGAAAATGTTCTTATATTATCATCCGACCTTAAATGTTTAAACTTTAAATAAAAATCGACAATTATATTGTTGAGACTTTTTTCATCTGAAATAAATAAAAAGTCCTTAAGTTTCCCATCTGCTCCTCTCCACAATGCTAGCTCCCCTGGCATAGCGAGAATATATTTAATCACACTATCTTTAAGTTCTATATTATGCTCAAAAGACAATCTTCTTAGGGTACCTAACACTCCTAGATACTGAGGATCATCCTCATAATAAAACATCGTTTCTTTAGTAATAACTTTTCCTAGAAAAGAGTTTTTAACTAAATCAGAGGGTAAATCAGATAAATTTTTGGTTAGAATAACAATATCTGGATCAAATGGAGAAGGTTCTTGATCCGAGAAGGAAACATCCTTCTCAATTATTTCATCTGGATTTGTGGACTTATTATCAATAGAAACATCTGTAGTTAAGGGCTCAGTCAAAGACTCGTTCTTCTTTTTCAATGAAGGCTTCTCACTTAACGACGTCTCCTCTTTTGATGATATCTGCTCAACCTCCTCCTCAGCCACATCCTGATTGGTCACACTAGTTTCCTGTACTTCAATAACAAAATAAGTTATAAGAGCAAGTACTAAAAAACCCCCTCCCATAATCATGAGCTTTTTTCTCATAAACTTTCCTTAAAGAATAATTGCTTTCACCAAGAAGTATAGTTTACTTGAACATTTTTTTTAATAAGAAAATGAAGATTAATTTAGATTAACAGAAAGTTAAGTTTTCTTTAGTGTAACCGACAATAACGGTCAATATCCAAAATCACTCCCTAACCAAAAGAACAATCGATGTTGTTCCAGATAAAGAGCTCCCGATAATTTTATATCCTTGATCTAATTTTTTCTTAATTAAAGACGACTCAATCGCATTGGCGGTTTTTCTCATTGATGCTGTAAAATTAGATTGACTTCCATTGCATGAAAGCGAGACATATGGAGAGCCACGTTCAGGTGAAGGATTGGTCATAACTTTACAATAATCAGCTGCAAAAACAGAAGAACTAAAAACAAAAATAATACATAAAAAAGCTTTTTTCATAAGAGATCCTTGGTTGAGCGAATGGTCATAACACTTTAAGTTAACATGCTGAAGAAAGTCTAAAAATTTTACAAATGAGTAAGACCATTTTGGGTAAGAAAATGATTAACACAATAAATAAACTCGTATAAATTGACTTAATGAAGACTTTATTTTTGCTGCTCATCCTTTCATTTTCAAGCCTCATTGCAGCGTCATTCACAGTTGAATTCAAATATCCTCTTGTGATTGAGACATCCTTCGACTTGGCCAGCACTTTAAAGTCAGTTTTAGAAAAGAATGACAAGCCTTTGTATGATCATATCCAATCATCGAGCTTAAACAAAAAAAACTCTGCACTTCTCGTAAGTTCAATTCTTGCATTTAAGCAAAAAAATATTCATAGGCCTCATCAGGCTTTTTTAGGCTCTGGCCTCTCAAGAGCACCTCCGACATAAAGTTTAATCAAATAGAAATTCAATTTTAAAATCGGAGAAATTTATGAAGAAATTCAAAGAGTGGTTATTTGTGTTAAGTTTTTTACTTTTAACGTGTGGCTTTGTTTTATATGACGTTTTTTTAAAATAAATTTATATGGGTGCTCCTGCATAAGAGCACCCTATAACTTCAATCGTTTCATCTAGTACACGCTTAAATGTTTTACAATCCTATCAGGTCTTTTGTTAATTCTGAAAGATCTTTCATTTCGTGTATAATTTCTTGTTCACTTCTTAAGTCATTTCCAGAATGCTCTAAAAGTTTGTTTTTAATGCTTTCGAAGTCCTCACTAATAAGTCCCAATTCTTCTATTGTATAACCCTGATCGAGCAGTTGCTCAGCATCAAGTGACAACGACTGATCTTTCTCATCTAAAATCATAAACGGTAATGATAAAAAATAAGAAATAACTCTAAATGGAGAGGTCTCTATGGTAGGATTCCCAAAAGCATCATCCGTTGCATTTATGGTAAAACAAAAAGCATGAGCATATTGCCGAAAGGTTCTTGGTTTATAACAAGGTTTAAGCATTTGAATTGGAGATGTAATAACATCAAGTGCAAAGCTACAAGTTGAGACCGTTAAAATTGTTAATAAAAATAATTTTTTCATTGTTTCTTCCTTTACTCTGGTTGAGTCGTTTTAAGTGGTATAATGTATTTTGCTGACTGTTTACTACAAACTGCAGTATTTTCCTTTGTACATATCTTCATACATGGTCTTTTACTTGCTCTATTGCAGTGAAGACTTTCCGAGGTTTTCCACTTGGTAATAATCAATGGGTCTAAGCTTTTGGAAAGCCAAGATAAGCTTAAGTCCGTCACGGGCTTTGTATAAAACTTAGAAAGAAGTTCTATATTTGGAGAAAACTCTACTTCTCCGGAAAGATTTCTTATTTTATCTACTAATGGATCGATAGAAGAATTTAGTCCTCTTATTCCAGCTCCACAAAATGCAACTCTAAGCTTAAGACTTCTATTTAGGCTATTGGCTAAAATCTCAAAAAACCTTTTATAAATA
>PAKC01000020.1 GCA_002706205.1 Halobacteriovoraceae bacterium | reverse complement strand
CTTTGTTAAAGCTTGTTTATAATAAGCCAATTAGTTTTAAATATGGAACAAAGCCAGTGAAAGCCTATCGAATGGGCTTTAAATTTAGTCAGGATTTGGATGGTTTATACTTAGAAAAACTCAAGCTTAATATCGAATCTAGATAGGAAATCTTGTTTGATTTTCATATTTGTCTAAAATAGTCCATAATAAGAAGTATGAAAGGTGAATATAGAGACGCAAACTCTCTTAGTGAAATTGAATCTATTATTAAAGAAACAGATTATCGAGACTGTGTTGTGTGGCAAAATCAGCATAGTAAGCGTGTTATTTATGATCTTGATGGTCTAAAATTATTAGACGAGCAGCGTCTGGTAAGATTGAAATTAAAAAATTATCTGAATGATTTTGACCCAAATCAAATGGTTTATTTGAAGTTAAACTATCGTGAATCAATGTTTAAAACTGTGATTGAGCGTATAGAGGGAAAATATGTTTTTATAAAGCTGCCTAAGGCAAATGATATAAAAACAATTGAACTTAGAAGTGAGCCCAGAACGAGTGTTGATTTAAATCAGGAGATTTTAATTACTTTAAGTATTTTGAAGGGGAATTCAACTTATAATCAACATGTCTTACGTTTTCAACTTGTTGATATTTCAAACTCTGGGATATGTTTACTTATTTCAAATCAAAATAAGATTTTTATTGAACAGTCTGACGAGCTAATGATAACTCATTTAGGTTCAGTGGAATTAAAAAGACCGATTAAGATAAATATGCAATATATGTTGGATTACAGGTACAAAAAACAAGGTAAAAATATTTTTTCTAATCGTGCCGGCTTTAAGCTAGACGAAAAATTCTTAGAGGAAGAATTAGGAGAGTTCTTAAAGTCTTGTTAGCTAGCTACATCTTGCTAGGAGCTTTTATACCCAAAACTGAAAGTCCGGTGGCAATGGTTTTTGCAACCGCATCACAAAGTGCGAGGCGAGATTGGCGCAATTGTTGGTCTTCAATTTTGGCCACAGGGCATTCAGCGTAAAAAGAATTAAAGCTTTTGGCCAACTCATAAAGATAAGCACATAAGTTATGTGTTTTATTTTGACTAACACTGTTTTCAATTTCTGTGTTAAATAAAGCTAACTTGTTAATAAGTTCTTGCTCAAGTGGATGGATGAGTTGTTCAAATGAAGCTTCTTGTTTTTTATATTGAGCCTTTTCTAACATAGAGTTGATTCGAGCATAAACATACTGGATATAAGGTCCTGACTCTCCATCTAGTTTTAACCAATCTTTCATATCAAAAATAATTTTTTTGTTTGAATCGACACGTGTCATTCCGTATTTTATCGCACCACTGGCGACGATATTGGCCGTTTCATCAATTTGAGACTGTTCCCATTGACCTTCATATTTTTGAAGATAATTAGTTTTTATATGAGAGATCATTTGATCAATTAAGCTTTGAATAGGAACAATATTGCCTTTTCTTGAGCTCATGGCACCATCTTTAAGCTCCACCATTTCATATTGTAAGTGGATACAATCACTAGCGTGTTCAAAACCCATTTTTTCTAAGGTCTTAAAAACTTGTTTAAAGTGGAGGGATTGACGATTATCAACAACATAAATACTGCGTTCGACTTTTTGATCTTGAAACTTCCTACGGGCAAGCTCGAGATCTTTAGTTGCATATAGCCCAGTCCCATCTGACTTTAACAAGAGACAAAAACCTAATTTTTCATCACTTAAATCAATTCCTATGGCCCCATCGTCTTTTATAAATAGACCTTTTTCATAATATTTTTTAACTAAATCAACAGAACTAGCGTCAACATCGCTTTCCCAGTACCAACTATCAAAGCTTACATTGGCCCAGTTATAAACCTCTTGCATAAGCTCAACTGACCATTGGCGAGTTTCTTTCCAAAGTTCATAATAAGGCCCTGATTGAGCATGTAACTCTTTAAGTATTTGAGTTAATTCACGTTTATTTTCTTCTGCTTGAGCTGTATTTTTTTGCTCTTCTAAGAGGAGGTTTCCTTTTGTGTATAAGGTTCCTAACCAGGCACCTTTACGTTTTGTTGGAGGGGACTGCTGATTATGTTTTTTATAATACCATAAGCATTTGGCCACATGTGTTCCAACGTCACCTGGAAAAGTGGTGGATAACGTTTCTATACCAGCATAACGATAAATTTTAACGATGGCATTACCAAGACAGAGATTTCTCATGTGTCCAACATGCATTTCTTTGTGAGTATTTGGCTGAGAATATTCAATAATTGTCTTGGGAGATGATTCAACTAAGGGTTTAGAAAAAGCTTCTTCTGATAAAATTTCATTTAAAATAATGTTATTAGTAACTTTAGGGTTTAAAAAAAAATTTAAATAAGGCCCAAAAGCTTTCGCTTCTAAAAAATAATCAGATTGATCAAGGTTTTTTTGTATATCAGAAGCTATTTGGTTGGGAGCTTTTTTAAGTTCTTTGGCCAGGCTAAAGCAGGCAAAGGCAATATCACCCATATTCGATTTTGGGGGTTTAGATAAAAGTTTATATAAATCTTTCGTTTTGGCAGTAACTCCCATTTTTTCAAGAGCTTTTGCTAGTGTGTTGGCCATTTGGCAGTATATTGGGTTGTGTTGTTTAAATTGCATGAAATCCTCAATAATTAATAAATCTAAAGACTTGGACGATAAGTAAGATAGCATGAGAAAAAAAATGAGTAAATTTATATTCTTATTTCTAAGTTTTTTTATGGGGGTTGCCTCTGGGCAGTCCGTTAAAAATATTCAAAAAAATTTTAAACAAGAAAAAATTGATATCCTACTTCAAGATCCACAGTTATCTGAAAAATATGAACGGGGACGTTATTTAGTTTATGATTGTGAAGATCAACATTGGGTTTGTACTGGTAAATTTGAATATGAGAGGTGCCAAGAAAGCAGATCTTATTCAAGAGAGCACAACGAAGCTCGTTTTAGTTGTGCATTTGTAAAAATTTATAAAAATGAAGCCTTTTGTACTGAAAAGCAAAGGGAGTTTATACACTTAAATATGGCAACGGTATTCTGTATAAATCATCAATTTGAGCCCTTATTGTAGGTAAAACTTAATTAGACATATTTAAACATCAATTTATGAGTGCCGACTCCTGGGATCTCAAATTCTTCACTGGCAACTTCAAAGCCTACTTTTGTATAGAAGCCAATAGCGGAAATACGAGCATTACACCAGACGAGTTTTACATGATTAGCTTTAATGATGGGAAATGCAGTTCTAAGTAAGGCCTGACTGAGTCCTTGGCCCTGATAACTGTGCAAAGTGGCCATTCCTCTTAGCTGATATTGATATTCTTCAGAAAATTTTTCATTATTTTTTAGATAAAAAGACGCGACACTTACTAATTTGTCGTCAATATAAGCACCTAAGTGAAATGTTGAGTCTTCATTATCTCCATCAAAATGACATGAATCTAAAGGAAGATCTTTGCGAAGCATTTCGCTTCTGATGGGGTATGTGTCTTTCGCATCAATTTGTTTCACTATCATAGTATTACGAATATACTTGCTTTTACTTAAATTAAAAGAAGTGATGCGTAATTACTTAGTTTTTCGAATAAGTATTTCGCCACCTAATTTTGAAAGCGTCTCTGAAAAAATCTCAATGACAAAATTAGGTATTTTAGTTTGAGGACCGGTCCAGTTTGATTGTGCAAATAAAAAACATCGCTTATTAATTTCAAGTATATGAAACTTTCCTTTTAGTCCTCTAAATATACCGACGGGAAAGGTAAAGGGATATATACCTGTTTTGGTTGGTCGGTCAACAAGGATGTAGATGTTCATTGGATAAGGTAGCAAAGGATGATCGGCTGTTAAGGTAAAAAGCTTCGATTTTTCTTTGTAATGTGAATATTTGATGAAATCAATCCAGTCTTTATATTTATTTAACATAGAAAGTTTTCTTAAAACATTACGGCAGCGCTTGGGATGATAGGCCAGGGCTTTGAGTGAAAAACTTTGTTTTTTTCCATTAGTTTTGACTTCAGCATCAGTGAGAACTTTACTCTGGATAAGATATTTTTTTTGGGTTTTATTGAGAGGCCAATGCTTATTTAAAAAATGATCAAGACTCTGATCTTTGGCCATAAGGGGAAAACTCAATAAAAAACATATAAGAAAAAAAACTTTCATAAGAATTATTATGTAGAATCAATTTGTATAACGCAATTAGACTTTTCACAATGCTTCACGCAAATTAAGCTAAATATCTGAAAACATACAATGTGAAATCAAAAGGATTTGTTGTCATGGCCGTAAAGGAAGTCAAACGAAAAGCCAAAAAGGTAAAAGAAGCCGAAATTGAAGCTAAAGATCAACGTTGGCATTGTCGCAATAGAGTGACTTTAGTTTTTGGTTCAAATGATATTGAGGATTTAGATACATATGTTTACACTGAGAATTCTTTAGAATTTAAAACAGTAAAATTTCACCAAGCCAAGTCAAAAGCAATTGAAGAAATTCTAGATAATTGTATCGATGAGTTTTATCGAGGCCATGTTACAGAAGTGAGAACAACACTAAGTGAAGATGGAACACGAGTCATAATCCAAGATAATGGAATCGGATTTCCTTTGAGCAAAGTCCCGATGGTTTATTCTGAATTTAGAACTGGCTCAAAGTTTAAGGATCAAGAAGTTGACTCAAAAGGCTATTTACACCGAACCTTAGGGCAAAATGGGCTAGGAGCGGCAGCGACTTGTTTAACCTCTGATGAATTTATTGTTACGGTAAAACATTATAATTCAAAAAAAGAACAAACATTTAAGTTTTTAGATGGTGCTTTGAAAATAAATAAAACTCGTCCAAAACCTTTTAAAGGAGCCTCGGGAGTTAAAATTGAAATCAAATTGGCCAAGGAAGTCTATAAAGATATTAAAATTAACAAAGAACTACTTGAAAAAAGAATTATTGACTTAGCTTACAATAACCCTGGTTTAAAATTTGTATTTAATGGGGAAATTTATCACTATAAAAAAGGCCTTTATGAATTGGCCCAAAGGGTTTCAGCTGACCATGCCCAATTAATAGGTGATGATAAATTTACTTTTGAAGGTGTTACAACAAAAAAGAAAAAGTATAAAGCTCTTATTGATATCAATGTTTCTGTTGTTCTTGATAAAAAAAGTGAAGAGAGAGAAAAGTTTATTTCTTTTGTAAACTCGACTCCAACTTTTGACGGAGGCTATCATCACGACAGAGTGAAAAGACTTTTTATCAACGCTTTAAAAGATAAACTTGAGCGGGAAGCAAAAAAAGCGAAAGTTTCTATTGTCGATAATGATATTTTAAGTGGAATGACATTTGTTATTGGCGTGATTATGCCAAATCCGCGTTTTGAGTCTCAAACAAAAAGAAAATTAGTTCGTGATTCTGATTTAGATAAAGCGATTGAAAAATTTATGGATAAATATATGACTAAATTTATCCGAAATAATAAAGATTATCTTGAGCATGTATTAGAAAGGGCCAAGTCTAGGGCCAGATTTGCAGCTTTAAAAGATGCATCTAAAAAAGGTAAAAAACAAAAAAAACAAAGAGTAGAAAAACTTTTAGATGCCAATGAAAGAAAAGATCGTTCCGCCTGTACTTTATTTATATGCGAAGGGGATTCTGCTATCGGAGGTTTACGGTCTGCTAGAAATAAACTTTATCAAGGTGGGATTGCCTTACGAGGAAAGCCCATGAATGTCACACAAGCAACGATTAAAGATGTTTTAAATAATCAAGAATTTTCAGACATTATGGCTTCGATTGGATTAGTTATTGGTCAGCCGGCTGAAATTGAAAAACTTCGTTATCCAAAAATAGTCTTTCTTGCCGATTCTGATGTTGATGGTGGACATATCAATACATTATTAACAAACTTCTTTTTTACCTATTGGCCGGAGCTATTTGAAAATGGTTGTATTCAGATTGCAAAAGCTCCGCTTTTTGAAATTATTACCAATAAAGATCCTATTTATGCTGAGAGCGAGTCTGAACTTGAAAGAATTAAATCCCAAAAAGGCTTAGTGATTAAAGAGATTCAGCGCAATAAAGGTCTAGGGGAAATGAGTCCTGAAGCTTTTAAATATGTATTAAGTCGTGATACTTATACTAAAATTACTGTTGATCATATGGAAGCATCAAAACAAATGCTCCATACTTGTTTTGGTAAAGATACACAGCTACGTAAAGACTTACTTATTGATGAACAGGAATTACCTGCAGAGCCTTTAGCAGCAAAAACTCCACCTTCAATGAAAAAAAAGTCGAAGAAGACAGCAAAGAAAAAAGTCGCAAAGAAGACGGCCAAGAAAAAAATTGCCAAGAAAAAAGTCACAAAAAAGAAAGCAGCAAAGAAAAAAAGGTAGATAAAATATGCAAGAAGAAACTTATCTTCATTCGTTAGAGTCAGTTCCTTTAGAGTCGATTGTTAAAGATGAATATAGAACTTATCAAATTTATACTTTAATGGATCGTGCAATACCTCACTTACAAGATGGATTGAAACCCTCTCAAAGAAGGATTCTTTTTACTTTGTGGAGAAATCAGTCTAAGGGATTAATGAAGGTGACGGGATTAACAGGACTTGTTTTAACACTCCATCCCCATGGGCCTGCCTCTGTTGAAAGCTCTGTGATCAACCTTGCTCAAGATTATACTTTTTCTAATAATTATCCTTTGATTGATAAAAAAGGGTATTTTGGTGAGAGAATGGAAACTCAAGCAGCAGCTGGAAGGTATATTGAATGCAAGCTTGGTGAAATTGCTAAGGTCGTTCTTTTTGATGATATGAACCAAGTCGAAATGGTTCCAAATTACGATGAAAAAGTCTTAGAGCCTTTAGGTTTACTCCCTAAGCTTCCTATTATGTTACTCAATGGTGCAGAGGGAATAGGAACAGGGTTTTCATCAGTTATTCCTAGCTTTAATCATCGTGATATTGTTAAATCAATGATTCAATTCATTGAAACAGGTAGTCCTAGAAGACTCAAACCCTGGGTTCGCAATTATTCTGAAAACATAAACGTCGACAAAAACAAAAAAATTCATTTTAAAATGGGTTTTAAAGAAATTTCAGGAAAAATTTATATAACTGAGCTTCCTAGAGGCTATGATGCAAAAAAGGTTTATAAGTTTTTAAATAAACATATAGATAATGATTTTATTAAAGATTATATCGACTCAACTGTTGATAACGATGTTATGATTGAGTTGGTTTTTAAAAGAGGTCAACAGCCTTCATTAGAAGAAGTTGAAAAAGAAATGGGGACCTCAACTTCTTTGTCTCCCAACTACACTTTAATTTCCGAGCGTGGGGTAAAAGTTCTTGATAAACCAGAAGAAATTATTCAAATTTTTACAACTCAAAGACTAGAAGTTGTTAAGCGGCGTTATGAATTACTCATTTTAGATGCTAAAGAAAGACTAGCAAAAAATAATGAAATTATTCGTTTTATTAAAGAAAAGCATTATGCTGTGGCCGAAAAAAAGGCCAATAGAAAAGCTTATGTTGAATATCTAACTGAGAAGAAGTTTAAATATGCAGATTATCTTGCTGATATGGCGATTTATCGCATGACTAAAGAAGAAGTTAAAAAAAGAAACTTAATGATTAAAGATGATAAGGAAAAAATATCACAATGGGAAAAAATTGTAGCTTCTCCTGCACGTATCAAAAAAGAACTAATCAAAGAGCTTAATGATGTCAGCTCTAAAATTGATGATATCATGAAGAAAAAAGATGATGCCAGAAAAGCTGTTTATAAAAAAATTGCTAAGGCGACAAAAAAGAAAACAAGAAAAAGAAAATAAATAAATAATTTCGAGGAAAAAGACTAAGGTTTTTTCCTCGAAATTCCGTTAAGAATGACATGAAATCGGTTGTAATTGTTATTATTTTAAATATTATCTTGATAGTCAGCTTTCTTGGCAAAGGTGAGCATAAAACTCAAAAAAAATCAGACCGCTCTTTTGCTGCAATGGATATCTTGAATTAATTTTAACTCTTTTTTTTCGTTCTAGACGAAGTCAAGTCACTTGTAATAGCATCTAGCATAAACTCCGACTATGTTCCCATACACAGCTAAACTTGATCCAGATGAACAAATAACTTTACACTCCTTTTCAGAATTAGGAGAGGTATAGAAACCACCAGCAGTGGGAAATTTAAGAGAGCCTATGTAGGAAATTATGCCGTTATACCTTTTTGAACAGAAACTTGGGGGATTTTGACAAGAGTAAAAATTGCAATATCCTTCACAAGTCCTAAATTGAAAGGTTTTGCCTGGAACATCTGGGCAAGTAGCTGTTTTTGTAAAAGTATCGTTTGGAGTAACGATCCTTGAATTTGACCCTGGGGTCCAAAAATCTTGACCTGTTTCAGTTACAGTCTTTGTAGTAAATGATGTGGGAAGAGATGCTGGTCCCCAATTACACGAAATAATTCTTGTTTCTCCATGGTTTTCAGGACTTTGTCCTGTAGACATAACAAGGTTTAGATCAAAGTCCATTTTAATTTTTCTAGTTTGTGTAGTTGAAACTTTTTTTTCAACTACGGCCCTAAGAACTCCAACATCCGTATGTATTAAACTGTCAGAGTAATTACTTCCTATTCCATTATTCATTATAAGTTTTAGTGTCTTAATTTTTAATCTACCAAACTTTGATTTATCATTTGTTCCAGGATTGTTTTCACCATTAAACTTCTTTAAAGTTCTTGCGTCTCCCGCTTGATTTGATAGATAAAGAGCAATATCTAATCCTTCGTCATTTTCATCAATATTCTTTTTTTTAAATACAATAGGTGATGAGGGAGAGCCGCTTGGCCCATTTCCAGCAAGGCTGACACGACAAAATTTTTCATCGTTTAAAATCATCCTCATAGAAGACTTAAGTTCTATTTCATCAGATTTGGATTGTGCAAAGTTTTGAGCTTGTCCCATATTTTTCATTAATTGCATAAAAATAAGTGACAAGCCTCCAAGAAGTCCTGCGGCTATCATAACTTGAGCAAGAGAAAATCCTTTTTCATTGTTAAGCATATAAAAATCCTTTTAGAAAAAATTTTAATCTAAAGAAAGAAATAAAGAAAGAATATAATTTGCTCGAGATTTAAATATTTAAAATTCATATATTGTTCAAGTTTTCAGTCTTAATGAACATATGAAAGTAGTGTTGTGCGTATTAATCGATAAAATAAATGCTTAAAAAGTGTTGAGACTAAAAAGAATTCACGATCTTATCAAGGTATGAAATGATTTCTCTTTTAAATATATGATATTTAAGAACTCGCTAAATTAAAACCTAATTCTCGGTAAATCGATAGATTATTATGTATTAGAATTAATTAAAAAGACGTAACTTTGTTAAAGCTACGCCTTATTGAGTTTCGTTTTATTCACCTCTGTTTTTCCCATTGCAGGCGAGGATTTGATTCACTTTGAAGATTATCTTTTTCTTCCTCTTGTGTTTCGGTATTTGGAACTCTTTTATTTTTTATTTCTTGTTGTTCTGTTTCGTGCATTTGCAAGAAAAGCTCATATCCATGAACATGATCGCCTGTTCTTGCTTGGGTTGAAATCATTAAAAAATTAGTGAGAACAATTATGAATAGTGCTTTCATAGATTTTGTCTCCTTGGATAATTTTAATGACTTCTTTTTTGTTAGGATAGAGCTCGATACGAATAACAGTTCTTTTTTCTAAGAGAGAGTCTAAGTTGTCTTTTTGTGATGTTGCATAAGATGATCTGGTATAGAGCTTTAAAATATCTTGTGCATCATCTTCATTCAGGTCTTCAACTTTAGATGAGCTGCTAATACTAGGATACATGATTGAATCTTTGTTATAGCTATTATGATAGAGACCTAAAAGATGACCAAGCTCATGTAAAAGCACAGTTTTTAAATCATAGCCCCAGGACTCATCGGTCGTGTAGCTAAAATTAGCATAATTGATAAGGACATCTGCATGATCAATCGCTATATGCTCGTCTGAAGAACCTTTATTTTTTCTATTTCCATAAATTTGAGTTATGGCCAAGGCCGTAGGAGGAAGTTCTTTTGGCCATTGGTTGAGCTTGTAGATCCCTATTTCCTGATCATCGTAAGATTTAAGAGATTTTTTAGACTCTATAAATGAGCTACTGACATCAAAAAAATGAAATTGGTTCTGAGTTGAGTCACTCCAAGCATCTGCAGCAGACTCAATGACTGATATTTCTGTTGTATCAAAATTATCCCCATATTTGAGATGCAGGGGAAAGCTCTCATTAGGCCATTTAGACTTTACATCTAGTTTAGCCTGGCCTGCAGGGTTCCTAACTGTATTTTCAACAGATTGTTCTGGTCGACAAGCAATGAGATTAAAAAGAATAGGTATAAGATAAAATAACCGGTGCAAAAACAACCTCCATAATACTTAAGCATTATCGGAGGTTATTATGTATTACTTGAGTATATTGCTTGGTAACAACCTTATTTCATTGATTTAGCATGGTCTTCAAGGAATTTTTTTAGCCCAGAATCAGTCAAAGGATGGTTAAATAGCTGAGCTAAGACCTTATAAGGAATAGTGGCGACATCTGAGCCAATGAGGGCCGAAGTTTTGACGTGATCGACATGTCTTATAGATGCGGCCAGTATTTTGGTCGTAAAGGCATAATTATCAAAAATATCTTTAATTTCAGAAATTAATTGCATACCAGTCTGTCCAATATCATCTAGTCTTCCAATAAAAGGAGAAACATAGGTCGCACCATTCTTAGCGGCCAGTAAGGCCTGGTTTGCACTAAAAATAAGTGTAATATTTGTATTGATATTATTACGACTAAGCTCATTACAGGCAATCATACCATCTTTTGTCATTGGAAGTTTAATGACAACGTTGTCATGAATTTTTGCAAGATCGTAAGCTTCTGCTAGCATGCCTTCGGCCTGGGTTGAAATAACTTCTGCTGAGATAGGGCCATCAACAATTTGCGAAATTTCTTTTATCAGAGTCTTTTGATCAACTCCAGCTTTGGCCACTAAAGAGGGATTTGTTGTAACGCCATCGATTAATCCCCATGAATATGCTTCTTTAATCTCATTTAAATCGCCTGTATCAATAAAAAACTCCATATTAACTCCTTCTTGACTTTAATTTCATTTTATTTTGCTTCATAATATTAAGTATGAACAATCTTAGCAAGACTCTTTTATTATTGGCCATATTGCCGTTTAACTTAATGGCCATCATAGCTGTACCAAAGCATGCTCCCGAGAGTACAATGAGCGAACCTAATAATAGTTTTATTGATCCAAAAATTGATTATGGGAGATTTAGGGGAAGAGTTACAGATAAAGGGGATTCGGGGCAAATCTTAAAGGTTCAGGTAGAAAACAATAATACAAAATTTCTAAAAACAGGGGATATTCTTTATTTTAAAGTTAATAATCATGCTGATAAATATTATTGTAAAGGTTCTGTGCGCTCTATAGAAGATTTTTATTTTAGCATGTATGTTCAAGACTTCTCTGAATGTTGGTCTGAGGGAAAGTATTTTCCCAGAGGAATGCAGCTTAATTTTAGGGCCCCAAAGCTAGAGCAAAGGGTTTTTGAAGCAAGTAAATATAGAGAATTATTGATTCTTAGAAAGGAAAGCTTTTTAAAACAATTAAATGAAATTAATCATTTTTTATGGACATTTGACCAGCAAAGACTTAAAACAGCTGCGGAATACGACGAGCAGATTAATCGTCTTAGGCGACAAAAACAGTTAGCGCTAGACAATCTTTTAAATAAAAAGAAAGAAAATATTATGCTTCAAACAGAACTTATTAAAAAATTAGACTCTGTTGATGAGTCTTTAGATCATTATAAAGTTGAAAGACAAGAGTATTTAAAAGATCGTTGGGCCATGGATCATGATACAGGCTTACCATTTAAACGTAGGCCACAAGAAATGAAGGAAGAGTAGTTTTATGAAAAAACTAAGCATAGCATTTTTTACAAGTTTGTTATTGCACGGATTGTTGGCCATGCCACTTAGTGCAAAAGACGAAAAATCGAAACAAGCTGACAAAGCTCATTCATTTCAGATCTCAAAAATAGAAGTTGTTCCTCCTAAAACAAATGAAAAAATGATCCAAAAGACTCATAAAACATTTCATGGGAAAGTCATTAAAAAAGAAGAAAAGGTCGCAATTAATAAGCGCTCAACTAAAGGGAACCCAGAAGCTGATAGATACTTAAAGCTTGTTAGGCAAACGATTTTAAATCAAAAAACTTCATCTTTTAAGGCAAAAAAAATGCAACTTCAAGGGAAAGTTATTGTAAAAATTCAAATACAAAAAAATGGGCAATATGATTTGCTTTTTATAGATGGCAAAAATCCACACCTTATAAATTTGGCAGAAAAAACAATGCAGAAAATTGAGAGTTTCCCTCCAATACCTAAGTCCGCAGGAATTGCTGAATTACAAATTAAAATACCTATGCAATTCAATTTTCGCGCTAAGAAGCAATAACATTTTCTTACATTCTTTGAATTTTCCTAGCTTATAAATAGATTGCCTTTAAAATAGAGTTATCTACATAGAAAAGGAGTTTCTCATGTTTAAAGCAATGAGTGCAATTGTTGCATTAGCATTAAGTTTTAATGCGTTTTCTGAAATCAACCTCAATTCTTTTAAAAAGCGTTTTAGTTACGTAAAAAATGACCAAGGTGAGGTTAGTTATGTCAAAATGAACTTAATTAACAACAAATGGTCAATTTCACCTTATGTAAATCAGATTAAAGAAGATGTAAAAAGAGAAATTGAGAGAATGAGATCAAAGTCTTATGAACAAGAACTAGAAGAGTTATATGTTCATTTAGAGCAAGGGGCCCATAAGTCAGATGAGTTTGTTGAAAATATTGGGACTTTAAGACGATCTTTCGATCAACTTAAAACAATCGATGTTGATCATTTTTTTAATAAAATCGAAACAAAAGGGGTTTTAAGTAAATTTCAAAAAGAATTAAAAGAGGCATTAAGATTATTAGATTTGAGTGTTATCGCAAGCACACAGGATCCACGTTATTTTTATAAAAGAAATGTCACTTACGAAGTTTTAAAAAGGGCCATTAATTTTGCAAAAGATAAATTTACCAGTATTCCTGTTTTAAATCTTGTTTCTTATGTTTTAGTAGAAGTCCATGAAATGGTACTTGAACAGCGTTTATTCCATCAAAATATGCTATTGCATTACTTACAAAATGTTAAGGAAGATAAGCTCGGTTTAACTATTGCTGAAGCAGATAGAATTTTTTCTTCTATATATGAGTCAAGAATTTCTCCTATTAATTATTGGGAGTCTAATCGTGCTGCAGATAATTGGGCAAGATATGGCCTGAATAAGTTTTACGCTATGGTAAGAATGGCAAATAATAAATTTAGAAGGTCAACAAGAAGCTTTGATGATGTTAATAAACGTTATAATTTTGCATTTTTTGAAGCTATAGAAGATGGACAGCGAGTCGTTAAAAACCTTGTGAATACTAAACATAGTTTTTCTTTTCAAATGGCCACTGCCTATAATTATGATAAGCCAAATCAAGTTAAACGTTTTAGGTCTTTATTAAATTTAGGACAGTTAGGTTTAAGCTTTCTTCCTATCCCTGGTTGGTTAAAAGGCCAAGTTGAAAGCTTTTTAAAGTCTTATTATGTTGATCAAAAACGCCTTGAGGGTGCTCTCGTCGCTTATTTTGATTTACAAGGAAATAAGCAGATGTCAAAAAATATAAAGAATCAATTGATTAATCCTTATATTATTCAATAATTTTTAAGCCCACAGTTAAGTTTATTCTTGCTGTGGGTTTAACATATCTTTTAGATCCCACTCATGTTTAATCGAAAGTTTTTTGCATTTCTCTAAACGAACACCACGGGTAAACTTTTGTTGTATTGAGTTCATCCCATCAATACAGCCTTTCAAATAGCTTGACTTGGCCAAATCGATAACAGAGCTAGTCACTTCATAGTCTTGTGTTTTTTTCCAGTGAGCACAAGATGTTAGCGATAAAATAATAATAAATAAGAACTCTTTCTTAATCATTATTATTAACTTTAAAATTTGATTTTGGGCCACAGATGAGCAGGATTGCAATCTGGACGGCAAAAAAACTACCTAAAAATATTGCTCCTCCTTCAGAGAAACCATAGGAATGCAACCCGGATGCAAGAATATAATTAACTCCAAACCATGCCATCATTACGGTCATAAACCCTGCTGCTGAGAGGATTATAAAGCGGTGAGTGTTAATCCAATTGCTGTATCTTCCATGGACGATAACCATATAAAATAAAAGGACAATTAGTGACCAAGTTTCTTTTGGATCCCAGCCCCAAAATCTTCCCCATGAATAGTCTGCCCAAACACCACCTAGAATTATACCAGCTGCTAATAAGACAATACCTACTTTTATGCAGGTATAGATTAATGTTTGATAGTAACGATACTCTTTAGAGGTCAGTTTATTTAATCTCATTTTAAATAGTGTGATATTGGCCACCATCCAACTTAATGCCAAGGCCGCATAACTTAAAATAATTGTTGTCACATGAGTGCTTAGCCAAAAGTTGTCTCTTAAAACAGGAACAAGAGGAGATATAGAGCTATTAAGCATATTGTTGGCAAACATCATCATAAAAAGACATAGTATATTATATCCAAGCCCTGCAAGGAGAAAGATTTTATCCCTTTTGAAATAAAGGATGCATAAAGCAATTATTAGGGCTCCAAAACCAGAAAACATTACAGTTTCGTACATATTAGTGATAGGGGCCCTACCAGAGATAAGAATTCTCATGATCATTCCAGCTGTTTGCATTGCAAGGGCAAGAATCGATGCGACAACACCAGCTGTATTGTTTTTCATTAAAACAGTAAGAAAAATACCAACAAGGGCCACTAAAAGAGCGTAAGAAAAAATATGTGATTTAACATAGGTTAGCTCTAAAAGGTAATCATCACCATGATCTTTTGTATATAAAGATTTTGACTCTTCTATTGCTTTGTTGACTAGATCTAAGCTAGGAAAACTAAGTTCTGAAAGGCTTTTCCATTCATTTGTTGAGTCAGTTTTAGTATAGACAGTTAAAGCTTGAGCTGTTTGAATTTTTTCAAGAGTTGCAATTCTGTTAAAAAGTTTTGTTAAGTCTTTTTTATAGGAGTTATTTTCCTTCAAAGAAATGATCTCCGAGCGAATAAGTTCTTTTTTTGTAAGGAGTTCTTGGGAGCCCAATGTCGTCTCATCTTCATTTAACTCTAAAAATGCTTTTGTTTTGACATGTTCTATTAAAATAGGAAAGTTTATTGATGTTTCGGTGTAGTTTTGAAGAAGAAGGCGACAGAATGTTAAACCTGGCTTTTCATTATTGTAGCTAGATTTACCAGTTAAAAACTTAATACTTTCTTTCGCTAGGACATAATAGGGCTTTACTCTTCCTCCGGCCAGTACAGGAATGTCATCTTTCAATAGAGTACAGGTTTGATTGACTTGTGCTTGGGAAACTTGTGAGTTAAGAGTAAATAAACATAATAATGTTAAAAGAATTTTTGTCGTTTTCATGCTGAAACCTTTCTCTTTTTTCTATTTAATATATAGTGCCAAATACTACCCAGAACGATAAGAAGTGAGCCTAGGTACTTAAAAAACCTTCCAGGATCATAATTAACTGATAAAACGGAAGCATATTGATTGGGGCCGACTTGGAAGTATGAGGATTGATAAAAAGTAAAATCATCATACTTAAGGGGATTATTCATAAAAACATGATGTTTTTCGAGTCCAGAATTGGTTCTTCCATCAAGTAAATGAATAAAACTTTCATAGCTTGCAGGATCGTTAGTTCCCGGATTTGTATTCATTTTAAAACGATCTAATGTTATCTGGTATGGAATTTCAATCTCTTTGGGTGTAATAATTAGTCTAATTGTATTTTTGCCATCTGTAAGTTCAAGCGGGCCATCATTTCTTACCCAATAGGTTTTATTGTAAAATTTTATTTTTACGGCCTTAAGATTGCCTTTGATAATATTTCCATTTTCTTGAACCGGAAGAACTGCTTTTGGCACCTCTGCTGGATAATGAGTTGTACTATGCTTAAGAAGTCTAAGCTGAAAATTCATCCATGGCAGTTGTGCAAGGCCATTTTTAAAGTCTGTTACAACCCAATCATCCTTAGACTTATCATAAAAGGCTATATCTTCACCAAAAAGAAAAAGATTGGGCTTTTCTTCAAAAATTTTCTTTGAAAGAACTCTATAGGGGGTATTTTTGTTTTTAGTTAGATCATCATTAACCGCGACAGGACTAACATCTGGAAAAAACTTTAGATATTCTCCTTGATGTTTCAGTAATAAAAATCGGGTTCCTTTTTCTGTTTTATCAACAGGTAGGTTTTTTTCTTCGGCCGTAAAGCATTCTCCTGTACCCAAATGCCATAAAATAAAGCCATGTTGTGTTTTTTTAGCAAAACAATCTTTTAGAATACTTGGCATATAATGGAGATTGAGCAAGCCCATTCTTTGCATTGATTTAAAATCAGAATCAGGACTTAAAGAAAGAGTGATTTTTTGAGATAAGTTTTGATTAAAGAGAAGATATGTACTTGAATGTTGCTGTCTCATATTTTGCTTGTCCGCAATCCATTCAATTTGATTCTCTCCAAAAGGAATATAATCTTCTATTTGAATCTGTTCTATAGTTTTATCAATATTTATTTTTTTATGTGTATAAGGTAGCGATAATTTATATTCGGTATTAGTTTTAGAAAAATGTATTTTAAGTAGATCTTCGTTAATGACAATTTTTTTAGCCGGTGTGTTTGGTAGAAGTTGGATAGAGCCGTCGATACCATTAATATAAGTGAAAAAAGAGCCTATAAAAAGGATAATTAAACCTGCATGAATAGTGTAAAAGCCATAAAGACGTTTTTTAGGAGGAAGACGGACAACCGTGGCCATAAAAACACTTAAAAAGATAAAGATTTCAATTAAGATAAACCACCAAGACTTATAAACAAGTCTATTAGCATAGTCTGCTCCATGGTAACTCTCCATAAAGGTTCCATAGATTAGGGCAATAGTAAAAAGGCTAATAATAACGACAGCAAACTTAACGTTAGAGAGTGTTGCTTCAAATAAATTGTATAAGTTTTTGATTTTATTCATAATTATCTCGATTCTTTTGCTATATTTAAACCATATTAAAAGATCAATGACAATGACAATTATGTTGCACAAAGCTTTTCTTGCTTTTTTTATTCGGATTTGTATTTACCAGAAGTGAAAATAAAAAATTTCCGATAAAAATTTGCATTAATTTTTTTCTTTAACTACAATTATCTTATCAAAAAGGTTATTTAATGACAGATAAGAAAATTGATTTTACACCCAGTAAGTCCGAAAAAGAGATAAAAGAAATTTATAATTTTAATGTTGAGGCTTTTGCTGATTCACACGATTTTGCTTGGACCAAGGAAAATATAAAAAAAGAAATTAAATCTGGTTGGGTATTGTATTCAGGACAATGTGAAAATGAGATCGTTTGCGCTATTTTTATGAAGCTTAAAGCCGATGCTCTTTTAACTAAAAATACTCCAATTAAAATTAATTTCCAAGGAAATGGTTTTTCTCATAAAATTAAAGATTTTTACGAAGAATACGCTAAGGATAATAACGTTCATAAAATCTATAATTATTGTCCTGTCGACAATTTTAGAATGATTGCTCTTAATGAAGGGCATGATTATGAAAAAACGGGTAAAACTCTTGTCGGCAACAATAATATGATTGAATGGGTTAAAACAATATAGGCCAGACATTAATTTTTTGTGTCTTTCTGGGAGGAAATAGAAATGGCAAAGAAAAAAGCAACAAAGAAAAAAGTAGCCAAAAAAGCTACTAAGAAAAAAGTAGCCAAAAAAGCTACTAAGAAAAAAGTAGCCAAAAAAGCTACAAAGAAAAAAGTAGCTAAAAAAGCTACAAAGAAAAAGACAGCTAAAAAAGCTACAAAGAAAAAAACAGCTAAAAAAGCTACTAAGAAAAAGACAGCTAAAAAAGCTACTAAGAAAAAGACAGCTAAAAAAGCTACTAAGAAAAAGACAGCTAAAAAAGCCACTAAGAAAAAAGTAGCTAAAAAAGCCACTAAGAAAAAAGTAGCTAAAAAAGCAACAAAGAAAAAAGTAGCTAAAAAAGCCACTAAGAAAAAGGCAAGTAAAAGAAAGCCAAACGCAGCATTTATGAAACCTTTAACACCTTCAAAGGCCTTAGCAGAAGTTGTTGGATCAAAACCACTTCCAAGGACTGAGGTTGTAAAAAAGCTATGGGTTTATATCAAGAAGCATAATTTGCAAGACCCTAAGAATAAAAGAAATATAAATGCTGACGATAAGCTAAAGCCTGTTTTTGGTGGTAAGAAAACAGTTTCAATGTTTGAAATGACAAAGCTAGTTTCTAAGCATTTAAGTTAATTTCTAATCTAATAGAGATTATATGAATTCTAGGGGCATCAAATGATGCCCCTTTTTATTTTTTGTAAAAATATGTTGCTTTATTGTATTCTTGGACAAAGTTTTCAGGTAAGACTTTCACGGATTTATTATGTGAAAACAATTGGTGGCAATGAGGTGTAGGATTTCCTTTTGTAAAGATTTTGCGACCACTTAAATAATCCAAGCATGTCCTAGCATAGTGATCTAAAAACTCAGGAAAGTAGCGAGAGAGTATTCTTGTTTTAGCTTCTACTATTTTATTCGTATTATTTTTAAAAATATCTCCAGGTAAAGGGTCAAGCTCTTTTAATTGGGTCAAGACTTTGTTTCTAAGCTGATAATCTTTTGATAACTTTTTTAAAGAGTTAAGTGACAAATTTGTTTGTTGCTTATTTTGAGTTTTTTCGGCCAAAAAGCTTAGGGTATGGTAGCTGGTTTTTTGTTGGTTATCGAGTAAATTGTGTTTTTTTAGGATTTTAAAAGCATTAGTTCTTACAATTCTATCTGAGCTTAGCAGTTGTTTGCTTAGGTCTGTTTTTAGTGATTTTATGCAATCCTGATGAATTGGTAAGTCTTTCTTGCTCGGCGAGCTCATTAGCTCATGAATTTTATTGAGAACTAGATTTTTAAATCCATCTTGAGAGCAATAAAATTCGGAAATAGGGTGAGAAGTTAGATTTTTAATATAATTCCATATGATTTTTTCATCAATATCGTTTTTTTGTAATAAAATGGCTAAATCAAACGAAAAAACTCGGTTATGTTTAAAGTCATGATAGATTTGATCTACTTTTTTTAGGCAAGTTTTTTTGCTCTTAGCACTAAAACATTGTTTTAGGGTTGATAAGAAAATGAAATCACGCTTTTTAATAAAAAACTCATTATTTCTTAAATGAGGCCAGCTAGATATCTCATATACTAGTTTTATTTGTTTAGACTTGAGTTCAGATTTTGTCTTTAAAAAATCCAAGTATTCCTGTGCCATTTGCTCAACTTGAGACTTCCACTCTTGAGAACGCTGGCTAGGAATAATATCATGTGCATGCTCAAAAAACTCATAAAAGCTTTTTTGTGAGACTAAAACATTTAGATCTCTTTGCGAATAACTCTTTGCAAAAGAACTTTTAATATCTAGGTTGAAAAAATACATGGCCAATGTAATTATAAGCAAGTAGCGCATAACAAAATTGTATCTTTTCCCACTGTGGCAGTCAAATTCTGCTTTTCGGAATGTGTTATTTCAGATACAAGATTGATTTTATTTAATGAGGTGAAAAATGAAAAATAATGGTCTTTATGAAATTAAAACCAAGGCTTATAAATATGAACCAGAGTGGTCAATTATTACATATGAAGCTTATCATGATTACCTCGAACAAAATATTGCAGATGATAAAAATGAAATATCAGATTTGATTGATTATTGTAATCAGCATCCTGAGCGTAAAAACTTTAAGTGGAGTTTGGAAGTTGGAACTGTTCAATTTATGGCAGGAATTTTTTTAGATCAAAAAGAAATTCGCCTAGCTTCAAAGCACTTAAGTTATGAGTTAGCCTTAATTCACTCTCAAGAACAGTGTCGAGATCAGAATTTTTTGGCCATGAAAGATCACACTCTTGCCTTGGCAGAACTTCCTTTAGAGAACACGCCGACAGTTATAGAGTTTATTTCACATAAACATAAATTACCGCTTTTTAACGAAAGTCAGTTTGAAGAAGTACATCGTTACGCAGATGAATTAGGAACAGATTTAATAAAACATATTGGAGAGTATAAACAAAGTTTTTTTGAAAAAATTTCTGACTTTGGTCTAGATTTAACAGCTAATTTTATGTTGGTTCGCATTCACTTATTAAAGTTTTTGGCCATACTTCCAAATTTAAATCACGATAAAGAAGGTGTGGAAGTTAAGAGAATTTTTGAAGAGTCTTTGAGACGCCTGATTGAAGACTCTACCAAAGCAAAGCTTAAAGGTTTAAAGGGGCAAAAAAGAGAACTGCCCTTTTTATATCATATTATCATTAAATGGACTTTAGCGATTTCTGAACATATTCCTGCAAAATATCTAGCAAGATTTATACGTTTTAGCGTTAGTGTTATGGCCAAAAGATTTATAGCAGGGGAGACCATTGATACGGCCAAACGTTCATTGGGTGATTTGTTGTCAAGTCAAAGAGACGCAACAATAGATCAGTTAGGTGAACTTGTTGTTTCAAACATTGAGGCTGATGATTACACAAATAAAGTTATCGAGATCATTGAAGGTTTAAATCAAAATATTACCAAGGGTGAAAAAAATAGCTCTGGTATTAATAAGGCCCATGTTTCTATTAAAGTCTCTGCCCTTTGTCATGACTTTAAACCACAAGCTTTTGATTATACTTATGAAAACATTGCTCCACGATTAAAAAGAATTCTTATAAGTGGGAAGGAAAATGATGTTTTTGTTAATATAGATGCCGAGCACTATCATTATCGCGATGTCGTGTTAGAAGTTTATGCTAAAGTCTTACTTGAAACTGCTGAATTAGCAGACTATGACCAAACGGGAATTGTTGTCCAAGCTTATCTAAGAGATGCTTATGAGCATCTTTTAGATGTAGTTGCACTTGCAAAAAAACGTAAGTTAATTATGCCGATTAGGTTGGTTAAGGGAGCTTATTGGGATGCTGAAACAATCGAGGCTGAAGCTCATAATTTTTTAGCTCCTCAGTTTATTAATAAAGAAGAAACTGATATTCATTTTAGACAATTAATTTTTAAAACACTTGAGCTGGGTGATTATCTGCAATTAGCTGTTGCTTCACATAATATTCATGATCATTGTTTTGCAAGGTCGCTCCATTCCAGAGCATTCCCCAACGCTCCTTTAATTGAACATCAGTGCTTACATATGACCTATGAAGGACTCTCAGTTGGCCTTTCAAAAATGAGATGGGCCACAAGAAACTATATCCCTGTTGGAAATCTTCTTGTTGGGATGGCCTATCTTGTACGAAGAATCATGGAAAATTCTTCTCAGGTTGGTGTCTTGACTATAATGCGATCGCATAAAAAAGGATTACGGCTTAAAACTCCAACTCAAGCCTTTAAGGACATGAAGGATAAAAAAGAAGTCGTATGGGATAAGGCCCTTACTCAAATGAGTCGTGAGTTCAAGAATATTTACCCTATAAGAACTTATTTAAAACACCATTTTAATCGGGTTGATAAAGTTATCACACAAGACTTAGAAAAATATAGA
>PAKC01000019.1 GCA_002706205.1 Halobacteriovoraceae bacterium | reverse complement strand
TTTGAGGGCAGTTTCTTTTCATAACAAAATAATTGCAAGGCTAAAAGAAACGAGAAACGAACTAAGTATAAGAAATTATTTATTAAATAATGATGGTCATAAAAATTAAGTCATAAGAACTCAGAGAACAAATCATCGGCCAAGTAGGGCGGTTTAAAAGCGGTACCCAAAACCAACTTGAAAACGAGGTCCTGTTCTAGTCTTAAGCCACGATATCTCACTTGAGTCTGTAGCATACTGATCCGCACGTAAATAATAAGAAAGCTCTAGCCTTGCTCCAAATCCATTAGGTGCGTAATACTTAATACCGTAAATAAACTGATGAGATAAAACCGAAGCATCTAAACTTACAGAGTCTGAAACATTTTGTGCATTTTCTGCTCCTACATTATAAGTAGAATTGGTTGAGCCCAAAGAGAAAGTATAATTTACATATTGGATAAGGCGATAAACCTCTGTTGGCATCGCAAAAGGATACATACTTATTCCCGCTCCAAATTCACTCGACTCTTCTTGGACATGTGTTCCCAAGTGTGACATGGTCGCCCTTCTATCAATAGTAAAGCTGGCCAAAAGTGAAAAACGACTCAACCAACTTTTTTGAGCAGAAAAATAATACTCTCCACCTACTTTAAGCATTAAATTTGTCACATCTTGAACATAATCACCTGTTTCATTATCTGGGCCAGTTTCTTCAGTAAGACTTGAATAATGAAGCATTCCAAAAATTTCTTTATTTCGCTCGGTTAAATCTCTAGCATTAGAATTAAAAAAAGCTTCTTCTTCTTTTGTTAAATCTTTACTAGAAGTTTGATCCAAATCATTGGCACCTTCAGCAAGAGGGATCCCTAGGTCTCTAGGATCTTTAGGTGTCGAAGAAGTATCTTCACTAACTAGCATCCTAGACTCATCCTTAGTGATTTTTACAGCAGGTGTTATTTTAAGTTTCATGACCTGCTCTTCACGTAAGAAGTCTGCATTGACTTTACGGTAAACTGACCACACAGACCTAGTTGGAGAAAGCTTAATACAAACGGCACGACCAATAACACCTTGAGAAACGAAAAATTTTGCATGATCTCCCTTAACCAGTCCATCTTCAATTCCTCTATTGATCAAAATCGTTTTTTTAGACTCTGAGGTTCCTACAATTCTCAAAGTGAGTTTTTCATCTATTTCTAAAGCAAATGTATGAGAGATAAAACCCAACCCAAATAGTAGCAAAAACATTAACTTCATAAGATCATCCTTAGAAAAACTTTGTAAGTCCTACACTTATCTTTCCATCAAAATAAGATGTTCGATCAGGTAAAACTCCATCATCATTACTCTTTTTTATTCTATCAACGCGAATATTTTCATAAGAGGCTACTAAGCGCACACCATATCCATTGGCAAAATTATATTTGATACCTCCACGCAATCCAGGGAAAGAATATAATTGGTATGTTCCGACTTCATCAGCAGTTTTATTACTTAAAGAGGCCAGACCAAACCTGGCCAATAAACCTACATAAAAAATATTTCTCTCTATTGTATTAGGTAAATAAAACGGATACCAATTAAGATGAGCGGCTAAACTATACTCAGTTGATCTCACATTTAAATCCCCTCCAAAAAAAGCATCTAATGCTCTTCTTGCGCTAAGCTCAACTGTGACGGTTTCTATTTGTAAATACTTTCTTAAGTAATATCCTTCCAATGCAACATCAAAATCATATCGACTTTGCTCAGTCGTCTCAGCATCATTAATATTTTCATTATTAATAAGATTTAAACCAAATGAAAAAATAAATTGGTTTTCATATAGGTGAGATTTTAATAAATCTCGTCTCTTTTGCTGATGATAGCTAGAATACTCTTCAAGGATATCTTGTAATTGTTCATCAGTATAATTTTCTGACCACCGGTTCCCTTTCTTTTTAATTTGCTCAAAAAGCTTATCTTTTTGTGTCTCACTAAGAACTTTTTTTTCTGAGAACTTAGACTTTACATTTTTAGTTGTCAGCTCCTTGGCCGCACTTACTTGATCACCATAAAATTCACGATAATCAAAATCAGGGTCATTAAATTTATTCAAATAGGCCACAACCATTTTTTCAAAAGTTTGTACTCGTAATCTCCTGGAAAACTCCGCAGCGTGAGGGCTACGATAAATTCCACTGACAAAAAGTCTATCGTCCCCATAAAGATTTTCCCACTTATCTATATCAATTAAATCAATATCTTTATCATAGTGCTTTTCTTTTTTATGAGGATTATCAATGACCCTATAAGCTCTTTGGCGTTTGGCCAAAGAGTCACCTTCGAGCAAAAAGTCTTTAACTTCTGTTATAGGTTCAGCATTGGTAACGATCGAAGTTCTTTTAATCTTCAAATCTGTCCGCCCAGCTAATAAAGCTGTCTCGGCCAATAAAATATACTTAGCATCTTTTTGAACTGCTTGAGGAATATATAACTTATAAACAACCCATACAGACTGGTTATCGTAAAGCTTTACTAATTTAATTTTTGCAACAGGCTTATAGACAGTTTTATCTTCGGCCAGATTCTCTTTGGCGATCAAGACCCCATAATCATCACCACCAATTTGATCAAATTTTCCGCGATTTAAATAAAGGGTTTTTCCAGAAGATGAAGTATTTTTAATCGTCACGATATCATCGCTTAACGCAAAGCACAGGCTCGTATTTATACTAAGCAAAATAATACATATAAGTCTTAAAAGGGCCATCCATGTCCTTGATATCTATCTTAATTACTATTTTATACCTCAAGCGTCATTTGAAAAGCTTTTTATTGTGCAGACCTCAGAATCCTCTGAACAAGGCCTAAAATTTATAATAATTGACTCGCCTAAGAAAAGTCTGCGATCAATACTTGAGTTTTGAGTAAAATTAAACTATAAATTGTTGATATAATTATCATTTATAAATCCTAGGAGTTATTCGTGGCCAAACGAAAAAAAGAAAAGAAGATATATAAGTATGAATGTTCTCTCACCGGTGAAACATATAAACTAACTCAAAAAGCTGAAAACCCAGACGAATTGCTTAGCGTTAGTGCTTGGTATGAAATGAACTCTGACAAAGATGATCGCCCAGAAGATATCAAAAAGCGTTTAGGTGTTGAATCAGAAGAGAATAATTAATATATATTAAATAAAGGTAAGATATGAGCACTAGAGATGTAATTATTATTGGTTCAGGCCCTGCTGGTTATACTGCAGCCCTTTATGCTTCAAGAGCAGATTTAAAACCCTTAGTTATTTTGGGACATGAACCAGGTGGACAACTCACCACAACAACCGATGTTGAAAACTTTCCAGGATTTCCAGAAGGTATACTTGGACCGGACCTGATGAATAATATGAAGGCTCAAGCGCAGAGATTTGGAACTGAATATCTTACAACCCAAGTCACACAAATTGATTTATCAAAAAGACCCTTTAAAGTTACTTGTGAAAATGGCGATGAATTTCTGACCCAATCTGTCATTATATCGACAGGAGCAAGTGCTAAATATTTAGGGCTCCCTAATGAAAAACAACTTATTGGTAAAGGTGTAAGTGCTTGTGCAACTTGCGATGGATTTTTCTTTAGAAATCAAGTTGTCCATATTGTCGGCGGTGGAGACACGGCGATGGAAGAAGCCATGTTTCTTAGTAAATTTGCTTCAAAAGTGACAATTGTCCACCGCAGAGACAGTTTTAGAGCTTCAAAACCAATGCAACAAAGAGTCTTTGATAATCCAAAAATTGACATTTTATGGGACCACACAGTTGAAGAAATCATAGCTGATGACACAGGTGTGACGGCCATCAAAGTAAAGAATGTAAATACTGGTGACATGGCCCAAAGAGAAACAAATGGTTTATTCATGGGTATTGGTCACTCACCTAATACAAAGTTTTTAGCAGGCCAACTTGACTTAGACGGGCACGGTTTTATTCTGACTAAAGATGGACACCCAGATACAAATATTCCAGGTGTCTATGCTTGTGGTGATGTTCAAGACCCTTATTATCGGCAAGCTATCTCAGCTGCTGGAAGCGGTTGTATGGCCGCCATTAGGGCCGAAAGATATCTTGAAGAATTTGGAAGAGTCTAAGTAAAGAGCGAAAACTTTACCGATTAAATCTATCAAACGATTTTAAGTTCTGAAAATAAGGCAAAGAATCATTTTTGTCCAAAAGCTAAGTTGACATTAAGGCCAATTCGCGAAAAAATTTTAAGGTAAGCAAGGATGCTTACGATTGATCATTTACCAAGGATGGAAAGTGAATTCTATTTTTAATTATCAAACCTTAAAAGTTAGATTAGACAAGTCAACACGAACTCTTTTTATTACTCTAGACCATGATAAACATGAAAACTGTTTTGGAATGGAAATGCTTTTTGAACTCGAATCACTTCTGGCATGGTGTACGACAAAAATAGAAATTCATTCAATTTTTCTTCAGTCCACTACTGATTATTTTTCAAGAGGTTATGATAAAAACATCCTAAAAAAGCTTAAATTAAATCAAATAAAAAAATTCACGCAAAAACTACAAAAGATTAATCAGGCGATCATGCTCCTGCCTCAAACTATAATTATAGATTTACAAATGGGAACAGAAAATATTGCAAGTGAATTGGCGACAGCTTGTGATATCAGAATCGCTAATCGTAGTTGTCGAATTAATTTTAATCACACCAAGTTAGGAATGATCCCTTGCTCAGGCGGTATTGCTCAACTTTCTCAAATAGCCGGACATGCTAACGCAAAAAACTGGCTCCTGACAGGACAAAATATTCATCTTAATAAGCTAGAAGCTAGTGGCTTTGTTTATGAGTCTTATACAATGGAATATAGGGATGAAAAGATACAAGAACTTTTGCGCTCAATCCACGAACAAGCTCCCGTTCAACGAGTTCAAACAAAGCTAGGTGTAACTGAAAACATTCGTCCACAAACAGAAACAATGCTCAATTTTGAAAAACAAATTGCTAAAGCTGCAATGATTAGTGAAGACTGGAAAATCAAAGAAGAAGATGAAGGGCCAATGAAGGCGAAAAATATGAAGACAGCTGTTAAACTCAGCTTGATAAAAAACGAAGCCGACGACAACTTACCTAATTAGTAGCTCTATTTTAGGCGTTAGTTATTTTACATTTGTTGAAAAATCTTTGAAACTAACTTGGAAGGTTGATCGAGTTCAACACCAATATAAAATAAATCATTTTTTACACCCACTACTTTTTTCGATGAAGTGATATGCTTAATTTTTCCCTGTAAACTCATCGGCAGTTGTACTTTCCCAATAGAACTTAAGGCCAAGTCTGCTCCCACCTCGAAGGCTTTCGCCTTAACTTCATTACAAAGGATACCAAAACCTAACTCAGAAATATCCTTAAGACGAATCGCCTTAAACTCCAATTTTTGCTGATAAATAATATTTACCTGAACGCTTGTGTAATGAAAATTGAGTCGGTCTTCACTTCTTTTTTCACGAAGAAGAACTTTATCATGAGCTGAAATTTTAAGTGAATTATTCACAAAGCTTTCGTAATAACCTTTAAAGAGAATGCCATCAGTTTGGGCATAAATAAAAATTTCAAGTTGTTTATCAAGTTGAATTTTTTCCGAAAGCTTTAAGTTAATATAAGCTTGAGTCGAATCAATAAGATAGGAGTCAAGTGTGGCCAAAATCTTTTTTCTCTGTCCGTCATTCTGATTTTGCCATATGAGAATTTCATTATTTTTACCACTTAATAAATCAAGTTGTTTGTAAAACTCTTTAAGTGTCCCTGCGATTCGATATTTTTCAATCATAAGTCGATCTTTGTTAAATTCGGATAACTAAGTGCTTTATTGGGAGAATACACTAAATAGTAACCTCCACCACCTGCTCCGCATAGCTTAACAAAAAACTCCTTAGATTCCAAACCTTGTAACCAAAAGGCTTTGATATTATCACAAATCATTGTTTCAAAATTAAGATACTGAAAACGTGAAATTTGAGAAAAAAGCTCGTCAAATATCGTTTTTTTAGCTTGCAACAAACTTAAAATAAGCTCATTCGTTAGCTGAGAAAACCGCTGTACTCCCTCACGTACTTGTTGAGATTGATCATAATCTTTTAAAAAAGTATGAACCAAAGGAGCCGTTTTACGAATAATATGTGTTTCATATAAATAGAAATGTCCCATTTTATGCTTAGGCAGATCCTCAATACTTTCTACATCATTTCGACTTCGAATAAACACTGGTTTATCAATAAGACTAATAAGACAATCAAGGCCAGAGGAAGTGCCATGATAATAGGACTCCATTAAGGCCATAAGATCTTGTAAGTATTTTAACTCGGATTGAGTATAAGTTTTTTTGCGCTTAAATTCCTTTGAATAACGTGCAAATATACTTGCACACAAAGCCCCTGAACTCCCCACTCCATGTCCAATGGGGATATTTGAATCAAAGTAAAGCCCTTGTTCAAGCTCAGATCGGAAAAGGTCCGTATCCAATAAATTCGCCAATATTCCTCTGCCAGAAATATACTGACAAAAATCACTCAAATTATGTTCAGGCTTGCTTGTGTTAACATGAGGAAATTTTAGTTCACCATAAAACTTTTTTAAAGGGAAGGCCAATCCTTGTGAGCCCTTAATAATGCTATACTCTCCAAAAAGTAAAATTTTTGAATAAAACTTACTCATATTATAAAACTTCTGCCCCCTGACCAATTTCATCATAGATAATATTTTCACAAATATCATCAAGTGAGGTTAGAAATTTATCAACATGCTCTTTAACCTCTAAAGGATAAATCAAATGAATATTAGGGCCGGCATCAATAGTAAAATAAACTGGTAAACCTGTTTCTTTTCTAAAGCTTCTTACCCGTTGAATCACTTCAAGTGAGTTTGGTGCTAATAAAAGATAAGAAGGAGTCGAAGTCATCATAAGAGCGTGTAGTGTTAAAGCTTCTTGTTCAATAATTTCACCAAAGGCTTCCATATCTCCACTTTCCATTGCCCCGATTAATGTTCTAAGATTTTCATGGGCCTGATCTATACGAGCTTCTTTAAAACAATGAGCATTCATAAGTTGATGACCGGCTGAGCTAGAAACCGATTTTTCTTGAGCCGAAACAATAATCACGGCATCTTGTAAGCTTGCAAAAGAGGGATGAAAATTTTCATAAGCAATGGCATAATCATTATGGCCTAATCCCATTTTAGTTTCTCCCCACAAAGAAAAAGAAGGAAAAAGACTTCTGCAGGCAGAGCCTGAAGCTAGTCGGGAAAGAAAGCTTGCCCGTTTCAAATCTAATTTTTCATTTTTATAAAGAGATTCGATATGGCCAAGTCCTAAACAAAAAGCTGACATGGCCGAAGCGGAAGAAGCAATTCCAGCTGAATGCGGAAATGTATTCTTTGACTCTAGCTTTAACACTAATGATTTCGCTAAAGGATACACATCACTACAGTTCTCAAGAAATTTATCAAGGCGACGCTTAAAATTCTCATTGGCCATACCATCAAATAAAAAAGAATGAATACCAGGCGCTTTAGTATCAAAATGATATTCGAAGTTATACTCCGTATAACAATGAGATAAAGTCATACTCAGTGAAGGATTCATAGGGTACTGACGACCATATTTTCCCCAATATTTTACAAAAGCAATATTTGAAGGAGACCTAACTTTAAATTTAGAGATTGGTTGTGGCATCTACTGCTTCCTGAACGACAAAATTATTCAATTCACCTAATTTTTCAAAGTTTTGTAAAACAAGCTCTTCAAAGCTAATGACTGTTCTATATCCACGATTATAAAAGTATTCTTTTGTTTGTTCTGGAGATTTATCGCTTGTTGCAAGGACAAAGTCTCCTCCCCATGCACCTAAAGATTTTATGGCCCCCCAGTAATCAGAAAAATATAAATCATAAGCACGTTTCATTTTTAAGGCCTGAGTAATAATATTCTCATGCTCAAATAAAGCATATTCAAACTCTTTTAAGGCTTGAGCCGACTGTAATTTAAAGAAAACATCATTTAATTGCTTGATAATAAGTGTTTTATCGACATCAGCTTGTTGATAATAAAAATTAATAGCTTCACGAGAATTTTGTTTTTTATTTAAATGTACAAAATAGAGTTGATTTTTAAAATAAGGATTAAAATTTAATGTTTCCCAATGTGGCCCATTTGTTTTTAACTGATAAGAAATTGGCCCCATAGATTGAGCACAAGCGATATCATATCCAGAACCCCCAAAGGTTTTTTGAAGGAGTTCGTAAGGAGAGACATAAGCCCATTGAGATATATTATAAATAAGTGTCGAACTACTCCCAAGTCCCCAAGATAAAGGAAATTCTAATGAAGTTTCAACATGGACATCCAGCTCATCTCTTAAAAAATGAATATTTTGTTTTCTGGCCTGGCGAAGGATCTTTTGTAAAATGATAACTTCTTGTTGATCAGAGTTCTCACTTAAACAATTAAAATGCCAAAGCTCAAATTGTGCTTCAAACCAACAATTTCCCTCAACATCAAAACTTTTCCAAAAAAGTATAGGCTTATTGGTAGGACGATACTTAACACGCATTCTTTGCCCAAGTTTAGTAGGTAATGCAATGGCCTTGGCACCGTCGAGTATAAAATACTCTCCAGTCAATAATAGTTTACCATGTCCATAAAACATTTGTTCACTCATATTCTTCTACCTATTGAAATGGTTGATCTTTCTCTATCAATTCACGAACTGAAGAAAAAGAAACGGTTTTATCTTGAAAATAATCTTTTGCAAACTCAACTTGTTGCTCGGTTGCATCCAGCTGATTTAAAATATTTAATAAATGCATTTTCATATGACCTTTTTGAATACCAGTTGTAATCAAAGATCGCAAAGCACCAAAGTTTTGGGCCAAACCGACGCTGGCCACAATCATCATTAGCTCTCTAGCACTTGGTCGCCCCAAAATATCTAAACTTACTTTTGCTAAAGGGTGTAGTTTAGTCAGTCCTCCCACAGTACCTAAGGCCAAGGGAAGAGTCATTTCAAAACGAAAACGCCCATTTTTCAAACTACAACTTGAAAGACCACGGTACTGGCCGTCTTTGGCTGCATATGCATGGCCACAAGCTTCAATGGCCCTAAAATCATTTCCCGTAGCTAAAATCAAAGCATCAATACCATTAAAAATGCCTTTGTTATGAGTTACAGCACGATTGACATCTACTTTTGCAATTTTAACAGCACGCTCAAACTTTTGAGCAAATTCTAATGGAGACATTTTACCAGAAAATTCACCGAGTTCTTCTATAGGACATTCTAAAACAACATTTACTAAACATTCAGGAGTATAATTAGAAAGAATACACATGATCACTTCAATTTCTTTTTCACTATCTAAAAAAGCTTCATGAGATAAGGCCAAGCGCTTAAGATTCTCTCCAAAAGACTCCAAAACAGAGTTGATAAAATTGGCCCCCATGGCATCACATGTTTCAAACTTTACATCAATTTGATAATAATGTTCTAGTTTATCTGTTTTATCGATAAGCTGAACATCCTGAATTCCCCCTCCCCGACTTTCCATATTGGCCACAATATCTTTCACTGAAAATAATAGCTCAGACTTAATCACGGAAAAGAAATTGAAAAGTTTCTCTTTAGGTCCTTTCCAACTAAAATGAACTTGGCCTTTTTTAGTCGTAGATAAAATACGGGCCTGAAAACCGCCCCTTGAAAGCCAGAATTTAGCACTTTTAGAGGCTGCTGCTACGACAGAGCTTTCTTCGATGACTAAAGGAACAGTATAAATTTTTTCATTAATTTTAAAATTCGGGGCAAGACCATAAGGAAAATAAAAGTTTGAAATGGTATTTTCACTAAAGTCATCAAAGATTTTTTGTAAGTTTTCATCTTTGTGCCAAAACTTTTTCACATCAACGACACTACTTGTCCCAAACTTCTTTAATTGTAATTCCAACCAATCTATTTTTTCATCTTTTGATAATTTAGAAAATCCGTTTACTCTATCCATTTTGATCACCTTTAACTAAAAAGACTTCTGCCATTTGCACACAATCATCAACCTCTTTTAAATAAGCCGACAGTTTTTCATAATCATCCATCGCATATTTTAAAAGCTCTGAGGCCATACCAAAAACACAGTTATGCTTTAATTGCTTTTTATAAAACATCCCTTTTAAAGGGTCTACAATTCCCCCAGAAATAATGAAGTTTTGACACTGCATTTTAGAAGAATCCAATTGATTAAGCCAATTAATCATTTCCTCGACGCGGTGACCAATATGTCCAAAGCTTTGTTTAGGAGAATATTTACCTGAATTTGCCCCAGAAAGTCTAGCCTGTTCTAATAATGTAAAATTTGTTCCCCCATAACCAGCTAATTCAATAGCGGCTAAGGGCAAATAACTTAATTGGGCCAAACTTTGTGGGCCAAAGCCCTGACCAACTTCTTTAATAATAACTGGTAAACTAACCCTATCTAAGACTTTTTTTATAGTCACTAAAGGGGCTTCATAATAGCGATCACCTTCAGCTTGGGCCCACTCTTGCAAGGGATTAATATGAATAATAAGGCCATCAGCATTTAGACGTTCAGTGATTTCTTTTATTTTGGCCAATTTGTTTTCTTGAACTAATTGCTCAATTTGAGCAATACCAAAATTAGTATACAATGGCCTAGTTGGCATAAATTTTCTGACATCAAAATCTTCCCATCTTTGATCGGATTCTAAAAGACTTCTACAAGAGCCTAATCCCATGCCTAACTTAAACTCTTCACAGGCCTTTGCTAAGTTTTTATTGATATTGGCAGCTCGCTTAGCCCCACCTGTCATACTTGAAACCCATAAAGGAATTGCAAAATCATGTCCTAAAAAAGAAAAACGGCTTCTGTGCTTGGGATGCCCACTTAATATAGGCTCATAATAGACATTATCAACTAAAAGCTGTTCTTTTGGCCGAGAACTAAAAGTAAGGTCAATATGATCATTTTTTCTTTTTTCACTCATAATTGTGGCCCTAAAATCAAAATAAACTCACGCTTAAAGTCCTTTAAATTTTTTAATATATGGGTAAGGCTTCCGCGTATCAAAATTTCTTCAGCTTTATTCAGGTCCATGGCCAAAAAAACTTTTTTTGAACAATTCAAGTCTTTCAATTCTTGTAAGAGTTTTTCTAAACGATAGGGAGTGTCCATCAAAACTGATATATCAGAAGACTTAAGAATTCTTTTTAACGCTAACGTTCTTTCTTTATGGCGAACAGGAATAAAACCTTCAAAAACAAAACGCTGATGGGAAAAACCACTTAAGGCCATGGCCAAAACAACAGAATTACAAAAAGGAGTTGAGCTCACCTTAATCCCCTTTTCATGACATTTATCGACTAACATCTGCCCTGGGTCGCAAAATGCAGGTAGTCCACAATCACTCATTAAAAAAAGGTTTTTCCCTTGCCCTAAAAGTTTTAACAAATCGGGAATCTGACTTTGCCGAGTATGTTCATTATAATAAACAAAAGATTCAATCGCTTCACGGGGTAATCCATATCTTAACCAGCGTCTTCTAGCGGCTTTAGGTTCTTCCACTAAAATTAAATCTTCGTTCTTCACCGCCTGCAGTAGGATTTTTTTTGCCTCAACACTTAACTGAGATTCATTATCAATCGGAGTTGGAACTAGTGTTAGCACACCACTCATTGAATATCCCCTAATTTTTTAAACAAATCTGGCCGATGAAAATCTGGCCTAGCTTGTGAATATAAAAATAAATAATAATAATTTCTTTTAGCTGCCTCACCCAAGCAGGCATGAAAGTTCCCATAGAGTTCACTTCCCTCACCGGGAATTTCATCACAATTCAAAGTAAAATTTACTCTAAATCCGTCACTGTCAACTGAGCTTTCTACTTCACAGTCGAGGTCAGTAATCTTTTGAGTTTCCACTCTTGGCTTAATCACTTTAAGTGCAAATTTTTGTCCCACCGCTGAAGCTTGAACTTCTAAATATGGGCCTAAAGGTGACTTAGTTAAAAAAAGCTCTACCACATCATAATTCCATAAGCCCCAGTTTTCCCAACCGATAAGACTAAATTGATCAGAATCAAAATAATTTTTATGCCCTTTAATTTGAAATTCTACCTGTAAAATTCCTTTTTTAATGCAATAATCAACACTTACCTCAGGAGCTGGATGTAAATGAGAATGAAATGGCCGTAAAAATCTCATAACGTCTTATAAAAAATCCAGGCCTTAATGACAAGCGCTCTTGAATAAATTATTAACCAGTTATGAGAGATTTTTATTTAATATGTCCTATTGGTTTGCGCTCCTTAATGCTTGAGGAGCTCAACTATAAATATTCAAAATATTTTGACACGAGTTTTAAAATCATCTCTAAAGATATTGGCGGGATTCAAATCCAATGTCCGCTTGAACAAGGACTAAAACTCAATCGAATTCTTAAAGTCCCTACCCGTATCCTCTTAAGAATACACCAACAAAAATGTCGTGACCTGCCTAAACTCTACAAGATACTCAAAAAAATAAATTGGAAAGAATTCTTACTTCAAACTAATATAGAGTTTATTATCACCGCGAGGAAGTCTCGCCTCATTCATACCGAACGTATTAAACAATCGGCCCAAAAAGCTCTGACCGACTATTTTAATGCCAACAAATTCAAAAGTTCTTTACAACGAACAAACCTGCCGGCGCAAAGAATTTATCTTAGACTTGACGCAGATGAACTCACTATAAGTTTAGATACATCTGGTGCTGAACATTACAAACGCAAACAAAAACTCGAATATACAAGCTCAGCATCACTGAGAGAAACCTACGCAGCTGCTTTATTAATCAAACTACTAGGACTTAGGCCATTAAAAACGCGACTAATTGATCCCATGTGTGGTTCTGGAACCTTTTTATTAGAGGCCATAAGCTTTTTTGAACTTAATCAGCAGGCTGCTGCCTATCAAAACTGGAATCTTCCAACTTATGCCCCACTAACTAAAAATCTAGAGCCGATTTGGAATTTTACAGCTATAGAAGGCCATGACCTGCACTTAACAGAACCCACTAGAGTCCATAAGAAGATAGATTTTAGCCCAGGTAATTATTTTGATTTGAAAGAAATTCCCGACTCGACTCTTATTATGAATCCTCCTTATGGAAAAAGAATCAAAATCAGTGGTGAACCAGCTGAGTATTTTCAAAGTCTTATCACATATGCCAAAGAAACAATTAAGGCCCACCGTTTAGGTATCATTATTCCTTTAAATATTTCCCAAAAAATTCGCTGTTCAAATCGTCTAAAGTTTAATCAAAATGGAGTCATGGTGGAGTTTCTAGTCTTTAATTTTAAACAATGACTTTAAAACCCATAAAGGTCCAATTAACAAGAATTGTAAATCTTTTAAAAAAGATGGGCTCCTTCCTTCAATTTTATGTCCATAAAACTGTAAAATCCAGCTGATAATAAAGACCACAAAACTAAAATAAAAGATATTTATATATTGCATGATAAAAATATTAAGTCCTAACATCGAAAGGATAGCTGGAAAGGCAATTAAGAAGTATTTTTTAGATAAAAGCCAATAATAAATTCCCACCAAAAAAACCACAAGATAAACCGGCTTAAGTCCAGATATCTCAGGAATGGCCAATAATAACCCAATCAAGCTAAAGACAATTAGAGGAACAAAAATCTTATGAATAAGAATATTCGTTGGATTTTGATGAGATAAGGCATATTCATCTAATAACTTTTTTATCTTTGGCATAGTCTCTTTATTATAACATTTCTCTATCGGCCTACCAAATAAAGCAAAGAGAAAAGCCTTTTTCCCCTCTTTTATGTCTAAAAACTATACACCATGTTCATTTTTTACACGCATACTTGCCGGCCATGGCACTCTAAAAGACTAAAATCACATATATTCTTTTGGCACGGGACTTGTATTACTAATAGGCAACAAAATAAACTCAAAGGAGAGAAAAATGAAAACGAGAGCAATGTCATTTTTGAGATCCACTATAGCGGTCTCACTCCTTGCCACACTTTTAGTAAGTTGTAGTAAGGAAAACAAATCAGGCGGAGGAAGTAGTGGAAGTTCTATTACAACGATTTCAGGTAATGGTTCTAAACTTCCCTCAAATTGGAAATCCGTTTTGGCCAATGAATATCCATGTACAACAACGAATATTAATGGCCAAGTTACTAATCGTAGAATAACTGTACCAGTTCAAGTTCCTGGATACATCAATGCCAACGCTGGGGCAATTTATACAGGAGTAACCTTAGAAGGTGACTTACTTACAATCCATAATAATGGAAGTAATGTTTCTGTAGAATTAAGAGTCTGTGAAAGACCTGAACTCAATACAAGTTCAGCTCAATTTATTGCACAGCCTATTCTTAATCAGTCTTATAACTGTGCGATAGGTGAAATATCAGCTGCAGATATTGTTGTCAATTCAACCTATGGCCAATATCAACTGGTGTTCTTTCCTATAGGAAAATCTGCACCATCATCATTGTGCCAACAAACACAATACTCACAACCTTATTATCATTAATAACTTTCCTAAGGCCGTAACTGGCCTTTAGGAAAATAAAAAATGAAAACAAGAATGTAAAACGATAAAAAATCAAATTGCACTCAGCAAGTGTGCTGAGGACAATTTCTCTCTCTCTCAATTGCGCAAGGAGCTCTCGCCTTGCGCTTTTTTTTTTGTATTTTATGAATCTAAATAAACCTGTGACTTCGGCCAAACTCCACCCATATAATTCATCAAAACAAGCTGACCTTTATGGGTTTTGGGCAAATCATCAAAAGCTAAATCTTTTAAAAAATGGACTTTACAAAAAAATTCTTTGCCATTTGGATTAATGATTTTTAGCTGAGAATCTTTTTTTAAATGAAGATGAGACTTTAACTCTAAGGCCATATACTCTGGTTTGGCAATCTCAACCACCTCTCCAATATAAGCTTCATCTTTTCGTTGAACGCGATAATTTTTTAATTTTTTAAATAAAACATCTGACTTATTGGTCTGAAAATAACCTCGAATAACTTCTTTGCCATACGCCTCTTTTAAATCATCACTATGAAAACTAGGCTTTGCTAAAAATTCATGTAATGTTTTAAGAAAAGATAAGTCTTGCCGATCTCTTAAATCAATTCTTAACCAATCAAGACCTGTTTGCTCTAATTGTTCATAACGATCTAATAAAAATAAATCCTTGATATGAAACATAAAAGTTCCATGTTGATTCTCTACCAAAGGAAAGCCTTTGTGAGGAGATTCCTCCGAAGAGCCTACAGCTTCCAAAAAGCTCCCACCATATTCAGCTTTGGCTTCACTTAAGGCCAAAGGAGAAAGAAGTTTTCGAGGCGAATAAAATAACAAAACTCTTCCTGCCACTAATAACTCAGTAGGAGTTTTTAAAGCGCAAGTATACTCTTTTATTTTGTCTTTATTTAATTCAATAGAAAGAACCAAACGCTCCAGCCTGTGCCCAATATACTCTTCCCAAACCTTTAAACCTTTTAAATTATGATTACCTGTCTCAGCAATAAACTGAATAGGCTTATCTGTCGTGCCAAGTACATACTCGAGAACCCCTGGGTCTTGCACTCTTATTGCATCATAAAGTTCTGCAGGGATCGAATCAAAGAGAGATTTTTTTGGAGCAAAATCATTTTCAGTCGCAAGAACATCCCACTCCAAAATAACTCGCATTTGAAAAGTTTTGGCCATTTGACATAATTCAATAAAGTCATCATAGGAGGTTTTAATGAGACGATTTAAGTCTTCAAAAGATAAAATAACTTCCGAGTAAGAACACTCCTTAAGTAAACTCAAATCGTGCTTATTAGTAGCATAACTTATAAATTTCACACTTTCCTCATTCGAACGATATTATTGACTTCAGCACCACAAACATAGGGGATCTTAACCAGTGTTGAAGGTTTAGATCTTTCAATCTCTTGGCCGTTTAAAAGTTTTATATGATTAAGACCTTGTTTTAAAACACTTCCTTTAAAGGGCAAAATCTCAACTTCATCATATTGATTAAAAGCATTTCTAACCTCAATAACTGTTTCCTTGTCCTCAATTTGGCCAATAACTCTACCTACCATCACATAATCGAGTTCGGTATCATGTTCTCTTTCATTAAAAATAGTATCTGCATTGGCTTTATCTATAAGGTTCGCTTGTGCGTAGGTTCTATGTGTTACCTTTTTGAGCTCATCCTCCCACTCTAATAACTTCTCAGATAAGAAATGACCATGTTCTTCATAATAATCTAATGCTTGTGAATAAACTTTGGCCATAGTGGCTGCATAAAGATGACTTTTCATTCTACCTTCAACTTTAATACTATCAATTCCTGCAGCAATAAATTCTTCTAAAACTCTTAGCCCACTAAGATCTTTAGAACTCATAAAATAATTATGCTTGGCGGCCAGACCCATTTTTGGAAAATCTAGACTATATTCAAAACGACAGCTATGGGCACAACCTCCGCGATTGCTATCTCTTCCCTGGGTAAAATTAGAAATCACACAATTACCAGAGTAGGCCATACACATAGAACCATGAACAAACATTTCCACTTCAATTTGAGCTTCTTTTTTAATTAAAGCGGCTTCAGCAATCGAAACTTCACGGCCAACAACAACCCTAGTAACCCCCATTTTTTTCCATAACCTAGCACTATCAATATTCAAACAACTTGCCTGAGTAGAAAGGTGGATTTCTAAGTTTGTTTGTTCACTTATAGTTGCAATGGTTCCAAGGTCGGAAACAATAACGGCATCAATTTTAATCTGATCCAAAAACTGAATAAATTCACCTAATTCATCCAAATCTTTATCATGTAAAAAACCATTGAGGACGACATAGACTAATGCACCCTTAGCATGAGCATAGTCTACACCCTCACGAAGTTCTTGCTTGGTAAAGTTCTCTGCCGCTGATCTTAGTCCAAATTTAAGTCCGCCTAAATAAACAGCATTAGCACCGTAATCAACGGCCACTTTAAGTTTATCGAGGCTTCCGGCCGGAGCTAACAGCTCAGGTACTTTTCTTTTCATTATTTTATCCACAAAACCAACTTCTTCCACTTATTTACCAAAGGATGCAGATCATATAAAATTATTACAAATAGACAAGCTTAAGGTATCTTTAATTGAAAAAAATACTACTAATACTCGCCGCGTTATTCATCTTAGCCTTATTTCTTATATATCAAATAAGAATAAAGCAAAATACCACTTCAATTACTCCTTATCCTTTTCATTATCCACAAAATCTCTATGCGAACACCAAAATAACAGCTCCCATATTAATTGTAGGAGACTCTTTGGCCGTAAGACTGGCAAGTTTTAAAAAACGCTTATCCAGAAAATTATCTCTGGGCTTTGAGCGACCCATAAAAATTCAAAGTTTGGCCACTCAAGGTGAAAATATTCATCGTACAGTTATAAAAATAAAAAACTTAACAAAAACTCCACCAGTTATCATCTACCTTGGAAATAAAGACTATAATTTTGAAAA
>PAKC01000018.1 GCA_002706205.1 Halobacteriovoraceae bacterium | reverse complement strand
TTAGTAGTCTTTCCCAACCAGAAATTGATAAATCATTTATTTTTTTCATAGAAATCTTTTCATCTCCATTAAGTTTTAATGTTTTACGATTCTCTCCATCCATAAATTCTAAAGGTAATACACCCATACCTATTAAATTTGAACGGTGAATTCTTTCAAAACTTTCTACAATAACAGCTCTTACGCCCTGTAAGCGAGTTCCCTTAGCTGCCCAATCCCGAGATGAACCAGTTCCATACTCTTTACCTGCTATAACAACTAAATCCACACCATCTTTTTTGTGCTCCATGGCCGCATCAAAGATTGGCATTTGCTTACCATCATATTTTGTATAGCCCCCTTCAACTCCATCTAGCATTTCATTTTTTATTCTAATATTTGCAAAAGTTCCTCTGGTCATTACTCGGTCATTTCCTCGTCGAGATCCATAAGAATTAAAATCTTTAATCCCTACCCCATGGTCTTGGAGGTATTTTCCAGCAGGCGAATCAGGTTTAATATTTCCTGCAGGAGAAATATGGTCCGTCGTCGTTGAATCTGCAAGAATAGCTAAAATTTTCGCGGAATTAATATCATTTATTTGATCGGTATTAACTTGCATACCTTCAAAGTATGGAGGGTTCTGAATATATGTCGAATCATCATTCCAGTTATAAGTTTCACCAGTAGAAGTTTGAATCTCTTGCCATTCTTTTGTTCCCTCAAAAACATTAGAATAACGTTTTTTAAACATTTCTGGAGTAAGAGATTTTTGAACTTCTGCTTCTATTTCAATTGTCGAAGGCCAAATATCTTTCAAATAAACATCATTACCGTCTTTGTCTTTCCCAAGAGCATCATTAACGATATCGATTTTCATATTTCCTGCAATCGCATAGGCTACAACTAAAGGAGGAGATGCCAGGTAGTTTGCTTTCACATCAGGAGAGATTCTTCCTTCAAAGTTTCTATTACCTGATAAAACAGAAGTTGCCACTAAGTCTCCTTGAGCTATTGCCTTAGAGAATTCTGGTTTAAGCGGTCCAGAGTTCCCAATACATGTCGTACAACCGTACCCCACAAGATTGAATCCGAGGGCATCTAAGTCTTTTTGTAAGTCACATGCCGCTAAATAATCAGTAACAACTTGCGACCCAGGAGCGAGGGATGTCTTTACCCATGGCTTAACCTTCAAGCCTTTAGCTCTAGCTTTTCTTGCCACAAGTCCAGCTCCAATCATAACATAAGGATTAGAAGTATTAGTACAACTCGTAATAGCAGCTATCACAACATCCCCTTGCTTTATAGAAAAATCTTGTCCTTCAACTTCTATTTCATTATTTAGGTTTTCCTCGTTGACTTTAAAGGTTTCTGTTAAGGCTTTATTAAAAGCTGAACTCGCATTCGTTAATTCTATTCTATCTTGTGGTCTTTTAGGTCCTGATATAGCTGCTTTTACATCGGCCATATCTAACTCTAAAGTATCAGTATACTCAGGTGCGTCACCTTTATTTCGCCAAAGACCTTGCTCCTTAGCATAAGCTTCTACTAATTTAACTCGTTCTTCATCTCTATTGGTAAACCTTAGATAACGAATCGTTTCCTCATCAATAGGAAAAAATCCCATTGTTGCCCCATATTCAGGGGCCATATTCGCAATAGTTGCTCTATCAGCAAGACTCAAATGCTCAAGGCCATCTCCATAAAATTCAACAAATTTTCCAACGACACCTTTTTGACGGAGCATTTCTACCACTCTTAAAACTAAATCTGTTGCAGTCACACCTTCTGTTAATTTTCCTGTAAGTTTAAACCCAACAACCTCAGGAATAAGCATCGTTACTGCCTGCCCTAACATAGCAGCCTCAGCTTCAATTCCTCCAACACCCCAACCTAAAACGGAAAGACCGTTAATCATCGTTGTATGGGAGTCTGTCCCAACTAAACTATCACAATAAGCTGTTTTTTTCCCTTCTTCATCATTAGTCCATACAACTTGTGCTGTATATTCTAAATTAACTTGATGGATAATTCCTGTTCCTGGAGGAACAACTCTAAAGTTTTGAAAAGCATTTTGTCCCCACTTTAAAAACTCATACCTTTCTTTATTACGCTCAAACTCTAAAACCACATTTTCTTGAAAAGAAGAGGCATTTCCATAACTATCGACCATAACAGAGTGATCAATAACTAAATCTACTGGAACTTGTGGATTTATTTTTTGTGGATCACCTCCAAGATTTTTAATGGCATCTCTCATTGCTGCTAAATCAACAACTGCTGGAACACCGGTAAAATCTTGCATCATGACTCTGGCCGGATAAAAATTAATCTCGTTATTAGATTTCTTTTTATCTACCCATTTATTCATCGCTTCAATATCAGATTTGCTTACAGTTGAACCATCTTCTTTTCGTAAAAGGTTTTCGGCCAAAACTTTTAACGACTTAGGAAGCTTACTTAGATTAGATAAGCCATTTTTTTCCGCTTGTTTTAAAGAAAAAATTTCATATTCTGTTCCTTCTACCTCTAGCGTCGTTTGACTGTTAAATGAATTTAATTTTTGCGACATACTGCATTCCTTTTTGAAACTTTTTGATAAATAAATTACGAATATTAGGGGATTTTATCAAGTCAGAAGCACAGATCAAAGAGAAATTTAACTGAGTAAAGAAGTTTTAATTCCTAGATCTCTTTGAAAACAAAAAATCCGGCCAGAGATAACTTCTGGCCGGAGCTTATTGCATTTTAGACTTACGAACAAAATTACTTTAGATCAAATCTATCAAGTCTCATCACTTTAACCCAAGCATCTGCGAAATCTTTTACAAATTTACGTTTACCATCATTTGCAGCATAGACCTCAGCAACTGCTCTTAATTCCGAGTGAGACCCAAAAATTAAGTCTACTGGAGTTGCCGTCCATTTTAATTTACCTGACTTTCTATCAACTCCTTCATACAGACCTGCTTTATTAGACTTCTGCCATTTAGTAGACATGTCTAAAAGATTAATAAAAAAATCATTTGTTAACACACCTGGTCTTTTCGTAAAAACACCATGATCGACAGCATTTGAATTTGCATCTAAAACTCTCATACCTCCAACTAAAACAGTCATTTCAGGAACAGTTAAAGTTAACTTGTTTGCTTTATCAATCAACATTTCTGCCGGAGAAGCATAGCTTTCATTTTTGTTATAATAATTTCTAAACCCATCTGCTTTTGGTTCAAGATAAGAAAAAGACTCTACACTTGTTTGCTTCTGGCCAGCATCAGTTCTCCCAGGTTTAAAAGGAACCTTAACAGAAACTCCAGCTTTTTTAGCTGCTGCTTCAACTGCTGCTGATCCTCCCAAAACAATAACGTCTGCAAGTGAAACTTTCTTTCCTTTAGGTAATGATTGATTAAAACTTTTTTGTATTTTTTCTAACTCGGCCAAAACTGTTTTTAATTCTTTTGGATTATTTGCTTCCCAGTTTTTTTGAGGAAGAAGTCTAACTCTCGCTCCATTAGCTCCTCCTCTCATATCTGTTCCTCGATAAGAAGACGCTGATGCCCATGCCGTTCTTATTAGCTGAGGAATAGTAAGTTTTGACTGCAAGAGTTTTCTTTTCAAGCGAGCAATATCATTACTATTTATCAATTTGTGATTTACAGCTGGAACAGGGTCTTGCCACATAAATGAGTCTTTAGGTGCTGATGAACCTATATAACGCGCCTTAGGTCCCATATCTCTATGAGTTAACTTAAACCAAGCCCTTGCAAAAGCAAGTTCAAACTCTTTTGGGTTCTTTAAAAACCTCTGCGTAATCTCTCTGTACTTTGGATCTTTTTTTAAAGAAAGATCGGTTGTAAACATAATTGGAGCATGTCTTTTTCTTTTTAGATGTGCATCCGGAACTAAATTTGCAGCTTGTCCCTTCTCAGGAATCCACTGAGTCGCACCAGCAGGACTTTTTGTTTTTACCCATTTATATCTATATAGGTTTTCTAAATATTGCATAGTCCACTGTGTTGGTGCTGCTGACCAAGCCCCTTCTAAACCACTTGTGATTGTATCTTCAGAGTGTCCTTTACCACATTTATTTTTCCAACCAAATCCTTGTTGTTCAATTGGAGCATTTGCTGGCTCTTCTTCTAAGCACTCTTCAGGTTTATGCGCCCCATGTGCTTTACCAAATGTATGGCCACCAGCAATTAAAGCTGCAGTCTCTTCATCATTCATTGCCATTCGACCAAAGGTCTCACGAATATCTTTAGCTGCAGCAAGAGGATCAGGATTTCCATTAGGCCCTTCAGGATTGACATAAATAAGTCCCATTTGAACTGCTGCTAAAGGTTTTTCTAGTTTGCGGTCTCCGTGATAACGTTTGTCGGCAAGCATCTTTTTTTCTGGCCCCCAGTAAACAAGATCTGCTTCCCAATCATCGACTCTTCCACCTGCAAAACCAATTGTCTTAAATCCCATCGATTCCATCGCAACATTTCCTGTAAGAATCATTAAATCTGCCCATGAGATTTTCTTTCCATATTTNTTNTTTATNGGCCAAAGAAGTNNTCTNGCCTTATCTAGACTTACATTATCCGGCCAACTATTAAGCGGTTCAAATCTTTGTTGACCTCCGCCAGCGCCTCCTCGGCCATCCATAACTCTATAAGTACCAGCACTATGCCAGGCCATACGAATAAAAAAGGGGCCATAATGTCCATAATCAGCTGGCCACCAATCCTGTGAGTCAGTTAAAACTTTTTCAATATCTTTTTTAACTGCATCAATGTTTAACTTCTTAAATTCCTTTGCATAGTCAAATTTTTCTCCATAAGGATTAGACTCCTTCGCATGCTGACGAAGTGGCTTTAAATCAAGTCTTTCTGGCCACCAAAACTCATTAGGCTTAGCCTCTCCTTTGACATATTCTTTATTTGATTGATCCATATTTGAAGCACAACCAAACTGAAGAAAGGCCAAAAGAAGTGTACTCGTAACAATCGATCTACATTTCATTCTTTTCCCCTTGTTAATTTGTATAAGTTTAACCATCTTATTTTGCTTTTCCATCATAATCCAATTGAATTTACCAATGGTCTCATAGATAAAACCAATTAAGAGAGCTAGGCCCTATAGTACTTGTCTATAACGCTCAACTTGTCTTTGTTTCATAAAATAAGATTTTAAGGGAAGATTCGTAAAATTTACTACTGAAGAAATCTACAAGAAATATGTCTTTCTCTCATAGCGTAAGAATAGAAGAGTATTATAAAAATGAATTGTAGGATTTCCTACAATTCATTTTCATGAGTTTGATTTTCAAATTTTATTATTTCTTTCTGTATTGTTTGTTCCGTTTTTTTCATCATTTCTAAATTTGAATCATATTGTTGACTATATTCATAAATTTTTTCACCAAAGTCTGTATTGGCCCCTCTATCTAAAGTTCGATGTGCACGATAAAGTACAATTAAATTATTTAAAGTGATATTCTCCATCTCTTTAAAAAGTTCAATCTGTCTTTTTTGTGCATCTTCTAAATCTTCAATCCAAGCTCCATGCAAAGCAAGTTTTACATTATGTCTTGGAATTCCGTAGGCGTTTTCTAACTGGGCCAGCTCAATTGTTGTTGGCGTATACCCATAATAAGCTAAGGTTCCATAAGCAGCGATCTTTCCTACACCACGATAAATATCTGCCGTTTCAACTCCTGTATCAATAATAAGATCAGTAAAGTCGACAATTGCAGCTACTTGCCCCACAATTGGAATCAAATAAGTTCCTGTCGCTGCAAGCCTGGCCCCCGTTTCAGAAATCAAATCTAGTTTTTCTCGTTTTGTTTCAGTATATTGGTACTCTATAGCCGCAGTTGTGATTTCAGCAATAGCACTTAGAACAACAAGTCCTTTCATCAGGGAACCATTTTGCAAATAAGGGTTCTCTTTAATAGTTTTTCCTATTGCTTGCCCAGCTTTGCTATTGGCAACTTTTCCGATCGTATCATAAGCTGTTTTTGGAATTTTTACAATCCATCCTCCAGCAACTCTTATACCATGAACGATACCATTAAAGACACCAGGAGAAGTAGCTTTGGGACCTGAAACGGCCATAGACCACGTCGCAATTGTATCAAAGATTTTATCTAAAACATGAATCGTTTTTTGAGCGGCTTTAGTTTTTAAAAGTACAGGAGCTTCTTTTATACCAACAGTTGCTACTTGTAAGTATCTTAAAAACATTAAATCTTCGCCTGACACACTTGAAACAATCGAAAGACTTGTTCTTGCTGGATCAGATTTAGATTTTTTTAAATTTAGCTCTAAATTAGAGATGGTTCCTTTTCTTTCTAAACCAAATAACTTAGTGAGATCAAATGAAACACCTAAGTCATCAGCTTTAAAAATATCCTCACCAAAGCTAGAAAGATAAGCTGCCTGCTCTTGTGGGGAAATGTCTTGAGTTTCACCAAGGTCAATCTCAATTTTTACTTGCTTAACAAAAGCTTGTAATTGTGGATCCAACAAAACTGACCCTGGTTCTGCAATTGCTTGCATAAGCATTGATTGATATAGGTATCTATTAACAACTCTTTTTTTCACATCACTATATTCATCTCTCAACATCGCCCAGTTTAAAACTTGCTCTCCTACAATTGTAACAAGCTCAATCCATTCTTCTTCAGTAATCTCATTATAACCTTTTCCATTTTTACCATTCAGAGGCATATCCGCATTTTCAACAACTTCAGTCGACGCTCCAACCTTTTCGGCAATAATATTCTCATTGGTTAAGGCCCAAGTCTCAAAAGCAAACTCAGGAATACTTGGATAATGAATAGTAACTTTATCTGCATGGCCTGGATAAAAATAATTTTTAAGAAGTTTTTCCACAAATAAGATTTCACTATCACTAGATTCATTTAAGGCAACTCTTGAATCCATAATAGCTTCTGCCAATAAATATTTAGCCTTTATATAGGGACGTTCTTCAAAACGAGTAAAATTTAAATGTCCTGCCATTCGACTAAAGAACCGACCAATTGAATATTTATCAATCATATTTGTCGCTTTTTGAATTTTTTCTCTTGAAATTTCATTAATAGTTTCATCATTTTTAAGCAGATCTCTTAATAATTCATAAGCTTCTTCACCATCGTCTTTACCCGTAAGCAATCTTTGAGCCTCATAAAGTTGTGAGTTAGCCGTTTGATAAATTTCGACCTCTTTTGGCTTTAAATCCGCAGAAGAAGTTTGAGCAAAACTCAAAGAAGTTTGCTGCAAAAGAATTGAAATAACTAAGAAGCTATTTACTGAAGTTTTTTTTAAGTGAGAAAATAATTTTAACATGATCTAAATCCCTTAAATTAAATAGTTTTTACTTTAAGGTGCAAAGACCACACCAAGTTTTTGATCATGATTTTAATTAATTAGCGATAAATACTGCTTAAATTTCATACAATAAATGAGCGACTGTAAAAAAAATAAACATTATTCACCCACGAGCTTCGAATAAACTCGAGTATTGCGATACTGACCTTTTTCAATTGAGTTTTCACGTAAGACTCCTTCAAAACGATAACCAGCTCTTTTTGGAACTCCAGCGGACCTTAAATTTAAATCCGAGCAACAAATTTGGATGCGATGAAACCCCTGGTCAAACAAATGTTCCTCCAGAACTCGAACGGCCTCAGTCATAAACCCTTTTCCTTCAAAATCTCCTAAAATCCAATAGCCCAATTCAGCATTATTATGCTCCCACTGGATTCCATGAACACCAATATTGCCCATATAAACATCAGAGTTTTTATCAAAGATACCGTAATCAAAATATGTACAATTCTGCCACTGCTGATGAGTTAACTTAATATAATCCAATTCATCTTCAATCGTTTTAATATACTCAACCCAAGGTAAAAATTGATCAAGCCGCTTACGGTCCCTATTAATATATTCATACATTGTTTGAGCTAACTCAACTTGATGTTTTTTTAAGTAAATGCGATTTCCAACTAATTTTTCACGAAGGAATCTTTTTTGCATGTTATTTCTCCATATAATTCTACTCATTTTAATCTACAAGATGTAGAATTGATATTATTTCATCATTTTAACGTCAAGAGATAAAAAGTTAGTTAAAGATATGTTTTTTTTCAGGTTTTTCATTTTCTTATTTATCAGCGGTTTTATCTTTCTAAGTTGTACTCATCAGCAAGGCTTATGGGGAACAAATAAAAGTTTTCAAGATTTAAAAGCCAAGTCACAGCAGTATCAAATCAACTATCAAAACAGAAAGTCGTCCTCTTTAATCTTGGCAATTCACGGTGGGCTCATAGAACAAGGTACAAGTCAGCTTCTTTACGCTATCGCTAAATCTGATTATAGCTTTTATGAATTCAAAGGACTTGTCGCTCCCGATTATAATTCTAAAATCTTACAATCTGGATACCTCCATTTAACAAGCCATAAATATGACGACCCCAAACTTATTGAGCTTGCCTCCCAAACTAATTTTTGTTTGTCTTTACATGGTTTCCCAGCTAAAAAAACTCAAGTCGACTTTTGCCTAGGTGGCCAAAATGGCAAACTTAGAAAAAAGCTAGCAAAAGCACTTCAAAGAGAGTTTCCTCAACTCAAAACTTGTGAACTTTGCTGCCCCCCTTATCTGGGGTTACATCAAAATAATGTTGTCAACCTCTGTCAAAGCAAAGGAGTTCAAATAGAGCTTTCACCTAACATCAGAAAAATCCTAATTTCACCCCCAAAAAAACCAATCGCTAAAAGGTTAATCAAAACATTACGACTATTTCTTGCTAATACAACGAACCAATAAAATTCAATGTCTAGTAAAAATGCCTAAAACATACACACATAACTTGAAAAAAAGTAAAATCGAAATTATAGATTGAAGCAATCTCTCTTTAGAGCATCATTTTAGGTTTTTGATGATTTCCTCATTTTTAGTTCTTTCTTTGTAGTTAATATGAATGTCCTTATACTTAATTTTTCCATTTTTGATTATAAAAACTGCTGGATGGGCCACAATATGATGTTTTTCTCCAGAATCTTCCTCAATATCGATAGAGTAAGTGTTTTTATATTTCTTAACCAATTCATCATCTATTTTATTTGCAATATTAAAGGCCCTAAGAAGCTGAGCTTTAGGGTCACTCACAATTTCATAATTAAGTTTAAACTTACTTTTCATTTTTTTAGCGACAACATTTTTATCGACACTTATGGCAACAATTTTTTGCTTAGGCTTAATATTGGGTAAGATATCACTCTCAATAGATTTAAGTTGATTCACACAATAAGGACACCAAGAGCCCCTATAAAATACTAAAACATACTCATATTTAGAATCTGATAAATTTAAAATTTTTCCATATATTGTTTTAACTTTTTTCACAGGGACATTGTCGCCAATATTGACTCCCTCTAAGCTGGCCATAGCTAGTGTGGTCACTAATAAATTTACTAGTAAAATTAAAAAAATTTTATTTTTCATTTTTTTCCCTTTTTCTTGAGGTCTTATTTATCATAGTTATAATTAAAGACTATTTAATCTCACTTAAGCTCCAAGTATGTCATGCTCAATACTATATCTCAGTTTATTATCTTACAGTTTTTACGTTCTTTTTTAGGCTTTATATAATATGTGCTAAAAACAAAGTTTCAAAAAAGAGTAAACAAGTCATGGCCCATGATCATTTGAAATAATTATGATACTTTTTCTTGGCACGAATTAACTTAAATCAAAAAAAACCAGATATCAATCATGTAATTACAAGAACTTATATTTTTAGTGCTTATTTTGATATAATTAAGAAAAACTAAATAGCTTAATTATTTCAAATATTTACCGAGAAGTGAATATAATGAAAAACGTATTTTTGTTAATTTTCTTATCACTACTTATCATCTCTTGTGCACAGGAAGGTGAAAGTTCTAAATCATTAATAAATGATACACCCAATACAACGCCTGAAGCTGAAGCTTTGGAAAATATTATGACTTCGATTATTGAACCTGCCAACGCAACCTATGCTAATGGTGGTGGTGAATTACTTTTTCAAATTAACTTTTCGAGTGCTGTCATGATTTCGGCCAGCGCAAGACTAGTACTTGATATTGGAGGCTCAACTGTCTACGCAGATTATAAATCTGGAACGTCGAGTACTGGTATTGAGTTTTCTTATCTTATTCAAGCTGGTGATAATGATAGTGATGGTATTGAATACTTAATTACAAATATTGATCTTAATGGTGGTACTTTGAAAAAGCTAAGTGACCTCGAGGATATTAGTACAGACTTTTCTGATCATGTTGAAAGTATGAACTCAGTACTTGTGAATACAAACTCTGGGATAACAGCTCCTGATCAAGTCACTGGTGTCACCACTGCTCCAACCACACAAAGTGATGAACTTAGCGTTGCTTGGAGTGTACCAAATAATAATGGAACAACAATTTCTCATTATAGTGTTCAATATAGAGAACAAGGACAATCAGCTTGGACCTCTGTTACTCCTAATCCAAGTTCAAACTCAACTACAATATCTGGTTTAGCAGCTACCGTTATTTATGAGATTAGAGTCGCCGCTGATAATGGCTTACTTGGACAATATTCAGCAACTTCCAATGCAGAGGTTTTTGATATTTCAGCATTAAATCCGATCGCCTGGTTAAGTGCAACCAATATTACCAATGGTGGAACTGAACCCGTAAATGGAGATAAGATAAGTGCGTGGAGTGACCTATCAGGAGTTGCAACTGATGCTGTTGAGTCAACCGTTGCAAGACAACCTACTTATGAAACAGATGTTTTTAATGGACTTCCAGCTGTCCGTTTTAACGGAGAGGCTCAAGGCTTGCTTGGAACATATACAAGAAATAATAATGCAGGTTTGACAGTTGTTCTTGTTGCGAAGATGGACACAAATAACTCTCGAGAAGCTTTTTTTGAATTTTACTCAAACACAAACTCAGCAAGAGGGTTCTTTTTTAATTATGGATTCAATGAAGCGAGCACTAATCACCAACTTAATGATACATCTTTAAATCTTTGGTCAGCATATGATAATGGTACACATACAGATCTCTATGAAAATGGACAAACAATCTATACAGATAGACCTAATTGGGGAAATGGAAAATCAACTGCCTTTACCGGCGCTGGTAGTTACCTCCTAGGTGATGATCAAACTGGTGGTGATGAATTCCATGGATATATTGCGGAGTTTCTTATTTTTGATCGTGAACTAACTACTAGTGAACTAAGCAGCCTCGAAGAGTACTTAAAAAATAAATGGGGTACACCCTAAAAAATAAATAGAGAAAAAATTGAAATCCTTCTGCTATATTTAATTGAAGTTCATATTCTCTATGCGAAAAAAGCTGCTTTTATTTAATTAAATCGAGAAGGCTTAAGTTCACAAATAAAAACAGAACAGGCTATTTCTAAAGAGTATCAACTTATAAATAATAACTAATTTTTGTATTTCAATCTATCATTCATGATTATGCCCCACACCAACACCATGTCCTTCACCTTCGCATTCACACTCAATCTCAGGTTTACCACACTCATGGCACATCATAACCTTTTTACGTCTTCGTTTTTTTCCTTCCTCTTTTTTGGTAGTTTTCGTTTGAGTTTGAACTTGCTCACTCATTTTCTGCCCGTAGGCATACTGACTTAAAGGTAGTAAGAATGAAATAAGTACGAAATAGGTCCCAATAAACTTCATTATTTTATCTCCTTGATAGATTTTTATAATTTGTAATAAACGGTTCAAAATATGAATAACAAACTGGTAAGACAATTAAGGTTAAAAATGTTGAAGAAACAATTCCTCCAATTATAACTGTTGCAAGAGGTCGTTGAACTTCAGCTCCCAAACTTGTCGCGATCGCCATAGGTAAAAAACCAAAAATATCTGTCAATGCTGTCATCATAACAGGTCTTAATCTCAACAAAGACCCACTCCGAATAAGCGATTCACCACTCTCGCCCTTCTCACTTAGGTTATTAAAATTATTAACCAAGACGACCCCATTTAAAACGGCAATACCTGAAAGCGCGATAAACCCAACCCCGGCAGAAACACTAAAAGGTATACCTGTCAGGAGAAGAGCAACAACTCCACCGACCAGAGCAAAAGGAACGCAAAGAAAAATTAATACAGTTTCATAAATATTTTTAAATGCAGCAAAAATCATGACAAAAATTAAAATTAAGGCCAAGGGACCTAAAACGTAGAGTCGTTTTTTTGCTTCGGTAAGATTTTTAAAGTTTCCTCCCCACTCTAAATAATAACCAGCTGGAAGTTTTACTTGCTCTTTAATAATTTTTTGCGCCAGGGAAATAAATGATTCAGTATCTCGCCCTCTGGGATTTATAAGAATAGCAACTCTTCTTTTAGTTTGCTCTCTAGAAAAAGAGCTATAGCTTTCTTTGAACTTGATTGTCGCGACCTTTTCCAAAGGAATAGTTGAGCCACCACTTAAACCGACTGGAAGCTGCTTGATTTTATCAATATCATCCCTTTCATCTTCTCCAAGACGAATAATAATAGGGAATCTTTTCATTCCATCATAAAAAACACCTACTTTTCCTCCCCCAAGTCCTATCCCAACAGACTCTAAAACTTCAGCACTAGATAGCCCCAGTTTTTTTAAGGCATTTAACTTTGGTTTCACATCTAAGATGGTCATTTTACCTTTGGCCTCTAGCTCAACATCTCCAGCTCCAGGTATTTGCTGTAAGACTTCAACAATATGTTGAGCTTGTTCAGTTAAAACATCCTGACTTTCACCAAAGACTTTTAAAGAAACATCAGAGCGCGTTCCTTCCATCAACTCATTAAAACGTAGCTGAATGGGCTGACTCACCAGTATTCTTTGACCAGGAGTTGTTGACTCCAATCTTTTAATTATATCCTCGACGATTTTCTTTTTAGATCTTTTAGGATTTTTTTCAAGCATGACATAAACATCTGAAATATTTGGTCCCATTGGATCCATCGAGATTTCTGCAGTTCCTATCCGACTAAAGACATGCTTCACCTCAGGAACTTCCTTTATAATTTTTTGTGAAATAGACTCAAGATCAACAGAATGGCTAAGCCCAACACTCACCGGCCTAATAAGCTGAATAGCAATAGAGCCTTCATTTAGTGTTGGCAAAAACTCTCCTCCCAATTTCTTAAACCCGATAGCGCCTAAAGCAACTGCAATAAGAGTTAAAGCAATAATTAACCTTTTAAACTTTAATGAAAACTTTAAAGCTGGAGCATAGATCTTCTCAAGGGCGCTCATTAAAAGAGGCTTTTTTTCTTTAACACTTCCCTTAAGAAAAAAAGCAGCAAGTGCTGGAACAAAAGTAAAAGATAATATCAACGCACTTAACAAAGCAAAAATAAAAGTTGCGGCCATAGGAATAAACATTTTTCCCTCTATGCCAACAAAAGCAAAAACGGGAAGAAAAACAACAATAACAATAAGTTCACCAAAACCTGCCGATTTTCTAATTTCCATAGTCGCTTCATGAATAGTTTGATGAACTTCTTGACGGGATAGGTTTCGGCCAAACTCTTTTACTTTTTGATGGACATGCCTAACACAATTGTCTAAGACAATAACAGCTCCATCAACAATGATTCCAAAGTCTAAAGCCCCAAGACTTACAAGGTTGCCTGAAAAACCATACTTGCGCATAAGAATAAATGTCATAAGCAAAGAAGTTGGAATCACAATTGCGGTTATTATTGCAGCCCTTATATTTCCGACCAGAAGAAATAAAATAATGATAACTAAAGCGGCACCTGTAATGAGATTATGCTTTACTGTCCCTAAAGTTGCATTTACTAAATCGGAACGATTATAAAGGGTTTTAATTGTATATCCCTGTGGCAAACCTTTTTTGATTTCATCAATTTTTTTATCTACTCGAAGACTTACTTCGCGAGAGTTTTCACCTAAAAGCATTAAAGTTGTTCCTAAAACTACTTCTTGACCATTATAAAGAGCTGCACCAGTACGAAGCTCTTTTCCAATTCTTATATTGGCAATATCTGAAATTGTAACAACCTCCAAATTCCCCAAAACTTTAATAGGAATATTCTTAATTTCCTCTATATCAGCAAAAACGGCACTGGCCTGAAGAATAAACTGGTCAGCCGTTTGTTCAACATAGCCTCCACCAGCATTTCTATTCACTTTTTTAATCGCCTTCTCAATATCAGCAAAATGCAAGCCGTATTTTGCCATTAAAACTGAATCAGGCTCGATATGATATTGTCGCTCATACCCGCCAATAGTATTAACTTCAGCTATACCTTTAACACTTAACAAGCGAGGTTTTATATACCAATCTTGAATTGCCCTTATCTCTGTAAGTTGCTTAAACCTTTCTTCACCTGTGGCAATATTATCTGCTTCAACAATATAATGATAGATCTCCCCTAATCCCGTACTCACTGGTCCAAGCATGGGTTCCACAAAATTTGGTAGCTGGTTTTTTATGGCTTGCAGTCTTTCACTAACGAGTTGTCTTGCAAGATAAATATCCATCTCATCCTCAAATACCGCCGTCACTTGAGAAAGACCATATCGAGTAATAGAACGAATTTGACTAACCCCCGGAACACCATTCAAAGCTGACTCTATCGGAAAAGTAACAATTCTTTCAATTTCTTGTGGGCTTCTGCCCTCTACTTGTGTATTGACTTGAACTTGAACATTCGTTATATCTGGTACCGCATCAATTGGTAATTTCTTAAATGATTCCCAACCAAACAAAGCTAACAAGAATGTGATAAGAATAACAATCCAACGATAATCTATTGAAAATTTAACTAATTTCGAAATCATAATGTCCTCTTATGTATTAATGTGAACAAGAGTCAACTGTGTCAGAATGAAGGTCTGCCTCTGTCATCCTTAAAAAAGGAACTCCTGATATAGCGATATCGTCACCTTGTTGTAAGTCTACGGATTTGATTTTATAGTAATGAGGATCTTTCTCAATAATCTTTACTAAAATCATCGTAATCCAACCGTTCCACTTTCTAAAAACAGCATGAGAGTGTTTAATCTTTAACAGAGCTGAACTAGGAATCTTCCAAGGACCTTTACCCTTTAATTGCATAAACTTCACATTAAGATTTTTTTGTGCTTTCTCACTTAACTGAAACCCATCGAGTTCATTGAATTGAGTCACAGCACTCCATGGCTTAAGTTCAACTTCTTTTTGTCCAGCCGAATGATTTCCTGAAGAGTATGCTAAGGTTGAAAAAATCATAAAGATAAAAAGTTTCATAAAATATCCTTTGTCATGACTTTTCCATCAAGTTTATAAATATTCCATAAACTTTTAAGGGCCGTCATAACCCTTTTATTCTTTCTTTGAATATAGTTAAATTTTGGTTTAAGTGAGTCGAGATAAGCTTGATTTGATACAACTCCTCTTGAGTAAAGTTTTTCTAAGCGATGATGTTTTTTCATTATTTTGTGTAGTGATAAGGAACTTTTTAAGGTCCTGACTGTGCTTTCATAAACCTGTAACTGCTCAAAACGTTCATGACTCTCAGAGGCATGTATTAATTGTACCGTTTTTTTTGCTTTTAAATACTCACTTTTTGCCCACGCCTTTGCCCCATCATTAAAATGAAATAAAGGAAGAGGCAGACTTAAACTCACACCAATCATCTCATGGGACACCCCTTCACTGTTTTTTTCTAGGTTATAAGCAGGACCAATATCTAAATCTGGCCAAGCTTTTGAGTTTTCAACTTCCATCTTTGCCAAAGCTGAGTTACTTAGAGATTTTAGTTTCAAAATCCGTGCCGAAGTATCCTTATGTTTTTGTTTTTCAACTGCTGGCCATTGCTGAGGAATCATGGGTAAAAAAGGTTCAATCTCCTCTAAGGAGTTACCTGTTGCAATATGAAAAAAGTGTTCTAACCTCTTTCTTTCTTCAAAAACTTCAGACAAAAGAATTTTCGTCTCTTCAAGAGCAATTTCAAAAAGTGTCAATGAAGCCTCTTGTTCAGCAGTTAACTTTGGAATTTTTTTAAACTTAAGAATAACATCCTCATAGGCTCCAATAGATTTTATAATTAACTTTTTTTCTTCAAAAATTTGCTTTAAACGATAAAGTGAAATAATAGTTCTTGTTTTGACTTCAACCTGACGCTCATTTAAAGAAAGTTTGGAAAGCTCATACTCTTCTTTTGCAAAATCCACTCTCGCCTGACGTTTACCTCCTAATTCAAGTCTAAATTTAAGACTTGCTTCAAGCTCAGCCGTATCGTTCCCCTCAACACCACCCTTTAAGTACCTTGTAACTATTTCCGGGTTAGGTAATTGCAAGGCTTCTCCCTCTAAGCTCTTAGAACTCTCTACGGTATATTTTGCTTGCTGAATTAAAGGATGAAATTCAATAGCACAGCTTATAATATCTTTTTGCTGCTTTGGTAATGGACACTCCCGGTGTGAACCATGAATATGTTGACTTCGTTCTGAGTGTGTATGTTCAATCTCAGCCCCATAAGTAGGGAATATAACAAACAGTAAAATGAAAAAAATCATAAAACTTCTCTTTAAAAAAAATTAATAAAAAATAAGAATCAATTCTAGGAAAAGAGAGGAGGTCTCAAACCAGGATCTAAAAAAGGTGAAATATAATGGCCATCATAAAACCATTTAAGCATAGAATAGGAATACACTGGGATATTCATTTTAAAAGCATTATCTGACAAATAAACGTGAAAGCTGCATGAGTGTCTACAATGTCCACTTTGAGAACAATCCCCCTCATCACAATCTTGACATTCATCACAGTGAGATTGAAGAACAGTTGTCTGTATATCACTGGTTTGTTCTTTCATATTAATTTTATTAAAGTCTTTTGCTAGATGAATATCACTAGCCTGTGTTACTGAGCATGGCCAATAATAATTAAAAGAAAAAAAGAAAGCAACTTTCCCATAAAAAAACATTATTCCCTAACCCGATAAACGTCAATATTTATTTTAACAAATTAGAGCCGGTGTTATAATTCACATATTATGAGTATTTAATCATTTCTAATCATATTTCTTTTTTCTTAAAACACTTCTAACTCTACTAATTTTTTACATATTGACCAAAGGGGTCTAAGAAGAATATTTCATAATCATGATACTAACTTTCAAAAAACATCATATAAATTATTACTTAACCTCTACCCCCAACTCGACGCAACAAAGTTGTTCTTTACCTGTACTTAATTATACATTATACAAGTTTAATGCTATAAAGAATCATGAAAGAAGAACTTAAAAATACTCTTTTTACTCATCAAAATATGGACTCTGCTTTATATTATTTTTCTGGGACAGTAGTTTTAGTTATTGCCACCATAGGATTAGTTGGAATTTTTATTTAT
>PAKC01000017.1 GCA_002706205.1 Halobacteriovoraceae bacterium | reverse complement strand
GTGAATTAAAAGTTCAAAAAGCTATTCCTCCGTTAAAGCGTAGGGATAAAAGAAGAATTATTCAGCTTGAAGGATATTTATCAAAGGGGTCTGCCAGTGAAGTTCAATCTTTTTTACAAGAAAAAATTGATACTATAAATTTTCCAGAAAATTATGGTTCAAATTTTACGGGAAGGGCCGAAAATATGGCCGAAACTGGACGAGAAATTGGAATTGCTTTTCTTATGGCGGTTATTTTAACTTATATGTTATTAGTTGCTATTCTTAATTCGTTTGTTCACCCTTTTACCATTGTTAGTGCTGTTTTTACTTCATTCGTTGGTGTTTTTTATATTTTATTTTTCATGGAATTTACAATCAATATTGGCTCAATGATGGCCTTTGTAATGTTAGTAGGCTTGGCGGTAAATAACGCGATTTTACTCTTAGACCAAACAATGGTTTATAGAAAAAAAGGAAATCAAATAATTGATTCTTTGTGGTCTGCAGCACAAGAAAGGCTTAGACCTATTGCTATGACTTCACTTGCAGTTATTGCTGGAACCTTACCCCAAATTTTCGATCCAAATGGTGTTAAGGCTTCGATGGGCGCTGTCGTTATTGGCGGGATGATCGCTTCTATGTTTTTTACATTTATTCTAATACCATTAGTTTATTGGTATTTGGAGCGCATAGTTAGTTATTTTAATAAAAAAGCCTAAGGAATAGGTCTATCAAGTGAAAGATAAAGAAAACTCAAACTGAGCAACGAGCCATCATAAGTGTTTGATTATGCAATTGCCTCGAGGCGCTAGTAGGGAGTTATTTTTTTATGAAAGATTTCAACCTGTGAATAAACTCAACTAGTCAGACATCTATAAGTTTTGAATGATCAAAGAGTTATAGCATCTGTCTGTGAGTTTGAGTTTTCTATTTGATCACTATTGTAGGCAATCGATTTAAAAAAGCTTAAGGAATTTTTCTTTACAATGATAGTATTTTGCATTTAATATGCACTTGGCAGTTTGCGATTGTATTGCTAGGAATCCGCCAGGCCTGGAAGGGAGCAACGGTACTAGTATATACTTTGTGCAAGCTGCCACTTTCCTTTTAAGTACTTATTTTTTCTTACATCTTACTCTATTAACCATTGCGAATTGACATTGATTAACTGCTCGATTAATTTGGCCTAAAAAAAGTAAATAGAGAGAGTTAAAATTGAGTTATCAAGTCCTGGCCAGAAAGTGGAGGCCTAAATTTTTTCGTGATGTTAAGGGTCAAGAGCACATAACGCGTACCTTAATAAATTCTATAAAAAATGATAAAATTGCCCATGCTTATTTGCTTACTGGAACACGTGGAATTGGTAAGACGACGATCGCTAGAATTTTTGCTAAAGCAATCAAGTGTCAAAACTTATCGCAAGCAGGAGAGCCTTGCCTTGAGTGTGAGTCTTGTCGGGATATTGATTCTGGTCAATCCTTAGATTATTTAGAAATTGATGGTGCTTCAAATAATAGTGTTGATGATATTCGAGATTTAATTGAGAATGTACAATATTTACCGGCAAAAGGAAGATACAAAGTTTATGTTATCGATGAAGTACATATGCTATCTGTTAATGCATTCAATGCTTTATTGAAAACCTTAGAAGAGCCACCAGAACATGTTATTTTTATTTTTGCCACAACAGATCCACAAAAATTAATTGGAACTGTTTTGTCTCGGTGCCAAAGATTTGATTTTAAAAACTCCTCTACTGAAGAGACTGTCAACTTGATTAAAGAAATTGCAAAAAGTGAAGGGATTGAGTTTGAGAGTCCATCTATCGCTTATGAGTTGGCCAAGCAAGGTAAGGGGTCATTTAGAGATTCACTTTCTTTGTTAGATCAGGTTGTAAGCTTGTCAGAAAGTAAGACTATCACAGAAGAGTCTTTACTCCTATCACTGGGGATAGCAAAAACAAAATCAGTTAATAAAACGGTAGAGTCTATCTTAAATAAAGATAAAGATCAGTTATTGTCCGTTTATAATGATGTTTTAAGAGAAAATATTGATTTGAAAATATTTGTCTTGCAGGTACTAGATAAGTTTTATTATTTAATAACTAATATCGATTCAAAAGGAAACTTTAGTGAAGATTTTGAGTTAGATGAGGCGACCTTAAATAATGTCTCTTATATTGAAGTGTTATGGATCTATGAAATGCTTTCTAAAGATTTAGAGTGGGCCATTGCTTCAATGGATGCTGAGAAGGCATGTAGTTTTGTTATGATTAAAGCATGTTTGCGTGAAGATATTATTGAGCAAAATAATTCAAAGCTAAAAAAAAAAGATAAAGAAAAGCCCTCACTTAAAATGACTCACACAAATACGACTAATGCTACGCAAAAGCAGGTTGAGAGGAAAGAAACTCGTGAGCATATTAATTCTGATGAAGATCAGAAAAAAGAGAAAGCAGAACTAAGCCAAGAGCAAGATAAGTCCTGGGAAGGCTTTATAAAATATTTATATCAACATCACAAATCATTAGCTATAAACTTAGAAAGAGGAAACTTGATAAATTCAAGCCAGTTGAATTCCTCTGAGCCTGACCTGGATATAGCCTTTAGTTCTGACTGTAAAATCTTTTATGATTTTTTAAATGATGATTTACATAAACAAGAATTAAAAAAGAGCATTGCAAACTTTTTTAATTCAGATGAACAAAAAGTAAAAGTAAGGTTTCAAATTTTAGATGATGTAGAAAAAGAAAAAACTAATTTTATGAGTTCAGTTGAAATAGAACAAGAACAACAAAGAAAAGAAAGTGACAAACAACGTGAAAATATCTTAAACAATAAATATATTGTTGAAGCAGAAAAGCTTTTTAATACGAAGATAGAAAAAGTAATTCTTAATAAGGAAAGTTAATATGGCAAACATGAATCAATTAATGAAACAAGCGCAACAAATGCAATCAAAAATGAAAGCCTTACAAAGTGAACTTGATGCTCGAGAGTTTGAGGCAAGTTCAGGCGGTGGAATGGTTACTGTTAAAGTCAACGGTAAACAAGAACTACTAGATATTAAAATTAATAAAGAATGTGTCGATCCAAATGATGTTGAGATGCTAGAAGATTTAGTTAAGACCGCAGTTTCTACGGCAATGAAGGAGTCATCAGATACTGTTTCAAAGGCTATGAGTAAAGTTACGGGTGGAATGAACATCCCAGGGCTATTTTAAGATGATTGAGTTGCCTGACTCTATTTTAAACACAGTTAAAAGTTTCTCAAAGCTTCCTGGCGTTGGGCATAAAACAGCTCTTAGACAAGTTATGAGTATGGTTAAATGGAGTGAAGAAGATTTGGCAGATTTTTCTTCAGCTGTGGAACAACTTAAATTTGTCAAAAAATGTGATGAATGCGGTATGTACGCTAATGAGTCTTTATGTGAAATATGTCAAACAGAGTCAAGAAAAGAACCGGCAACGTTATGTGTAGTTGAAACTATTAGTGATTTAATGGCAATTGAAAATAGTAAAGAGTACTCAGGCTTGTATCATGTTCTTGGTGGAGTTTTAAATCCCTTATTGGGAGTTGGACCAGATCAGCTAAAACTTGATAGAATCGCAGAGAGAGTCAATAAAATTAATATAGAAAATGTAGTTTTGGCAATTAATCCTTCTGTTGAAGGCGATGCAACTTGTTCTTACATAAAGCAACTGCTAAAAGATGTGAATGTAGAGAGAATTGGTTTTGGTGTTCCAATCGGTGGCTCGTTAGAGTTTTTGGATCCTCTAACTATTTCAAAAGCATTAGAGAATAGAAAGAGATTGTAAATGAATTTAAATTTACTGGTGAAACAGTTTTTTAATGAAAATGAATATAATAAAATATCAGACCGATTAGTAGTGATAAGACAAGATGGAATTACTTTGTATTCCAATTATGATAATAAATTTGAAGAGTCTTCTATCGGTGCCTTGGTGAGTGGATTATGGCAGGCAGCAGAATCTTTATCTTCTTTATTAAAAAGTGGACAAGATTTTTTTGAGTTTCGCCTAGGCTTTGATACTTCATCAGATGGTTTGTATGTTCTTCCTTTTCATATCATGGATGGGACTTATTATATTTGTTCAATTTATAAAGACTCACAAAATCCAGCTAAACTTAAACGTAACTTACGGCTCTTAAAAGAGAATTTGGAATTATTTTTAAGTGAATATACCTTAGATATGAATAATAATAGAAAAGGATATTTATTTAATGAGATTTCTGATGAAGAGATGGATCAACTTTTTTCATTTGATGGGATATAATTATGTCTTTTGTGAATTATCATACGAAAGAAATTAACTGCAAAATTGTTTATTATGGGCCTGGCTTAGGCGGTAAAACAACAAATATTCAACATGTATATCAAAAGACGGCTGCTAAAAATAAAGGTCAAATGGTAACTTTGAATACAGAGAACGAAAGAACACTGTTTTTTGATTTTTTACCATTAGATTTAGGAACAATTAGGGGATTTAAGACTCGTTTTCATCTTTATACTGTTCCGGGACAAGTTTTCTATGAGGCAAGTAGAAAACTTATTTTGCGTGGTGTAGACGGTATTGTCTTTGTCGCTGATTCACAAGTTGAAAAAATGGAAGCTAATATTGAAAGCTTTGAGGGCTTAAAAAATAATTTAGCTGAGCAGGGGCATGACATTGCAAAAATACCACTTGTTTTGCAATGGAATAAAAGAGACTTGCCTAATATCATTTCTGAGGTTGACTTAGAAAAAAAATTGAATACTTTAGATGTTCCTTCTTTTAGTGCAGTTGCAATAAAAGGAGAGGGCGTTTTTGAGACACTTAAAACAATTAGTAAACTCGTCTTATTAAATATTAAAGGCGGACTTGAGAGATAGAGAAGGAGTCGACACTATGGCATTATCTAAGAAGCAATTAGAAACTTTGAAAGATATGATCTACGCTGAGAGAGAGCGTATTATGAATGGTTTTGATGATATTAGTGCCGAAAAATATCATCTTAATAATGACGACAGACTAGATGAGGTTGATCAAGCTACGTCTGATTATGAGAGATCTCAGATGCTGAGGTTTAGAAATAGAGATTTATTTTATTTAAAAAAATTGGATAAAGCTTTAGGTAAAATGGAAGATAATGAATACGGTATTTGTGAAGATTGTGACTCAGATATTAAGTTTGAAAGATTAAGAGCAAGACCGACAGCTCAACTTTGTATTAGCTGTAAGGATGAGGCTGAAAGAGTAGAGCAAGGAAACTTTATTGCAAGGCAGTCTAAGTCCTTAGGAAAAAATGTTGATTTAACTCAAGCATAAGAGAGTACTCAATGAAAAAAATTGCAGTCATTGGTGGAAGTGGAATTTACAATATTGATTCATTTGTTGAAATTCAAGAACATTATGTGGAAACTCCTTTTGGAGCTCCGAGTTCTAATGTGGTTGAAATTGAATTAGATGGTGTTCGCTTTTATTTCTTACCCAGACATGGAAAAGGGCATAAATTAAGCCCTTCAGACATTAATTATAGAGCAAATATTTATGCTTTAAAAATGTTGGGCGTTGATACTGTAATATCAATTTCAGCTGTTGGATCGTTAAAAGATGATCATGCACCGAAAAGTTTTGTTATTCCATCCCAGTTTATTGATTGGACAAAGGGCTTGAGGGCAAGAACATTTTTTGGTGAAGGAGTCGTAGGGCATGTTTCAACAGCTTACCCAGTTGAACGGGCTTTGCAGGAGAGAATTGCTGATGAGCTGTCAAAAACGAATATTCCATATTCTGTTGGAGGGAGTTATGTTTGTATCGAAGGACCACAATTTTCTTCAAAAGCTGAATCTGAAATTTATCGTAGTTTTGGTGCAGATGTCATTGGCATGACAAATGTTCCTGAGGCTTATTTGGCAAAAGAAGCTGGAATGGCCTATGCTACAGTGGCCATGGTTACAGATTATGACTGTTGGAAAGAAGAGCATTGTTCAGTAGAAGAAATTATGCAAGTTATGAAAGAAAATTATGAGTCTGCTCAATTATTACTTAAAAACTTGATTCCAAGTTTAGGGCGTAACCCAATCAGTTTTGAACCGGAAAATAAACATGCTGTTGTAACAAATCCAAATATTATTTCTAAAGAAAATCAAGAAATTATAGATATGCTAACAAACTGATGGACGAGCTTTATACAAAACATTATTCAGTTTTATATGAAGAGTGTTTAAACTTTTTCAAGCAAGCTAATTCAGAAAGTGAAACAAAATATTTTGCAGATATGACTTTTGGTGGAGGAGGTCATACCTTTGGAATTGTTAAAGAAATTAGTAATGCTAAAGTTTTTTCAGTTGATCAAGATCCAGATGCTATTAAAAATGGGAATGATCTTATTGCAAAATATGATTTAGAAAAGTCAGTACATTTATTAAAAATGAACTTTTCAAGCTTTCCACAGTGGGTAAAACTCAATAGACCTGAGTTAGGCTTTGATGGAATTTTAATTGATCTCGGTGTTTCATCCCACCATTTTGATAAATTTGAACGAGGCTTTTCCTTTCGCGAAGATGCAGAGTTAGATATGAGAATGGACTATGAAAATGGTTCATTGGAAACAGCAGCGGATATTTTAAATAATTATACGGAAGAAGATATAGCAAATATTATTTTTAAATATGGAGAAGAACGTTTCTCACGTAGGATTGCCAAAGCAATAGTTGAGTTTAGAAGAGATAAGCAGTTAAGAAGAACGAAGCAATTAGAAGATATTGTTTTTCATTGTTATCCAAAAAATTTAAGACATAAAAAAATACATCCAGCGACAAAAACTTTTCAAGCTTTGAGAATCTATGTTAATCAAGAACTAGAAGTACTCGAGAAGACATTGAATGAGCTTTTTGAATTGTTAAATACCAATGGTGTTTTGTCAGTTATATCATTTCATTCATTAGAGGATAGAATTGTTAAGCATAAATTTAAAGAAATTTTTCAAACAGACAAAAATACTGCTAAAATATTAACTAAGAAACCCATTTACCCAACGGAGAGGGAAATTAGGGAAAATGCACGCTCAAGAAGTGCTAAATTNAGGGTGATACAAAAGGTTGATCAAAGTACTCAGGGAGGAGTTCGTGGTACGAAAAAGAAAAAAGCAGAATCCATTCTTTAAATATTTATCAGACAAGTTATTTACTTCACATACATTACCGTTAATTTTTGTTGTTTCTATCTTAGGAATAATGTTTGTTCTTATTCGAATGAAAGGAATAGAGCAGGATTATCAATATAATGATATCGCCAAGAGAATAAAGGTGCAGAAAATACAAAATAAAGAGTTAAAGGCAAAAAGAGCAAGAGAATTATCCGTGAAAAGGTTAAAAGCCTATGCGAAAAAATATAATTTAAACGAGCCAGACGAAAAAAGAATTATTATCATCCCTTAATATATGAAATTAAAAATAACGACTGTTTTTATATTATTTATTATTCTCTTTATCACTGTATTGGGTAAAGCCTTATATATTCAGGTCATTAATAGAGATAAATTGATTGCATATTCTGAAAGCCAGATTGTGCGGAAAACGAAAATTTATCCTAAGCGGGGCTATATTTTAGACCGTAATGAAGCTCCCTTGGCCATTAATATTCAAAAGTACAATCTTTTTACCTTTGTGAAAAATGAAAAGAAACTTATAAGTGAGTTGAAAAAACTAAATAAAATTTTACCTGATATTAATGTTAAAAAAATCATTTCGAGAGTAAGAAAACGAAAAAAATTTACATGGATTAAAAGAGAAGTTGAACTTAATGAAGATCAGGTTAAAGCAATTAAAAAATTTGAAAGTGTTTTGGTTGAAAGTAAGTCTAGCCGGTTTTATCCAAACCATGAATTATTGGCCCAAACATTAGGTTTTGTTGGAATTGATAATGATGGTCTTGCTGGTTTAGAGTATGAGTTTAATGAAAAATTACAAGGTGAACCAGAAATTTATAAGTATTTTAAAGACGCTAAAGGTAGACCTGTAAAATTTAAAAGTGCTAATCTTGATAAAAGGGCCCATGACATTGTTTTATCTATTGATAAGGATATTCAGTCGTTTCTTGAAGATTACCTAAAAGAAGGTGTAGAAAAGCATGAGGCATTAATGGGGGGCGCAGCTGTTATGGATGCGACCACAGGAGAAATATGGGCAATAGCTAACTACCCAAGCTATGACCCAAACCACGCAAGAAGTAGTAAAAATAGAAAGTTGTCATTTGTCACAGATCCTTTTGAGCCGGGCTCTGTGTTTAAGACTTTAACCATTGCCTCTGCAATTGAAAGTAATATTGTAAGAGAAGATACAAATTACTTTTGTGAAAGAGGAAAGTTTCGGGTTGGTAATCATTATATTAGTGAGTCAGATAGTCGGCATACGCATGAATGGTTATCTGTGGCAGAAATCTTAAAGTTAAGTTCAAATATTGGAACAACAAAAATAGCTTTTGATCTTACTTATCCAAACTTAAAAAAGACTCTTGATATGTTCTCTATTGGTAAAAAAACGGGAATTGAGTTACCTGGAGAGTCCAGAGGTATTTTAGACGATAAGAAAAATATCTCTCCCTTAAGATTAAGTAATATTAGCTTTGGTCAAGGCGTTGCAACTACAGGTATTCAAATGCTTGCTAGCTATAGTGCATTTGCTAATGGGGGATACTGGGTAAAACCCACTCTGCTTAAGGTTTCAGATCCAAAGAAAATTGTTTCTAAAAAGGTCATTTCTTCTAAGACAGCTGCTTCGCTGACTAAAATGTTAACTGAGGCAGTTGAAGATGGTACTGGAGATCGAGCAAAGATTAAGCATTTCCAAATAGCTGGTAAAACGTCTACTGCTCAAAGAGCAGATGGAAAGGGAGGATATTCTGGGTATGTCGCGGGGTTTATAGGTTATCCAGTAAATGTTAAGCGACGATTTGTCGTTTTTGTATATATTGATAATCCTAAAAAAGGATATTATGGAAATACAGTTGCAGCTCCTATCTTTAAAAAGATTGTTAAAAAAATCTTGTATAAAACAAAAGACTATACTCAATTGGCAAAAACTGAGTCGGGAGAAGAAACATTTGATGATATAAGTATTAAGTATTCTTCGCGTAGAAAAATCCAAAAGGGAATTGTCCCTAATTTGGTCGGCTTAGATAAAACGTCGGCTTTTAGAATTCTGGATTCCTTAGAGGCACAGTATGATCACAAGGGATTCGGAATTGTTCAAGAACAATCTCCTGAGGCGGGTGAGCCCCTTTCTAGCAACACCATCATTCAGTTAAAATTCAAAGCACCATCCTATGAGTGATCTTATAAAAAAATATAATATTAAGTTAACTAATGTAGCAGATATAGAATGGCTTGCTCAGAAATCAACTTCTCAATCAATTCTTTTTTATAAATTAGGAAAAAAATCAGAAGATGAGCTGCTAAAGGCTAAGGAGCGTCTTGGGGAAGCACATTTTACTTATTGTATTTGTAATGGATCTGTTGATTTAAATAAAAAAGGTTTTATAAGCGTAAGTGATGATGATTTTGAGCACTTAAAGGAGGCGCTTTTAAATTATTTTTATCCTCTTGCTAATGATGTTATTTTTTTGGGTGTAACTGGAACGAATGGTAAAACGACTACTGTAGATTTGATAAGGCAATTATGTTTGCTGCATAAAAAAAGTATCTTAACTGTTGGAACTTTAGGAGTTTATTTAAATCAAGAACTACAAAATAGCTTTCAATTAACCACTCCAGACTATATAGACTTACGAAAAACTCTTTTTGAGTACCGTGGACGCTATGAGTTTTTTGCCATGGAACTAAGTTCTCATGCTTTAATTCAAAAAAGAATTGGGGAGTTAAAGTTTGACTTGATAAGTTGGACCAATTTGACACAAGATCACTTGGATTATCATCGAAGTATGCGTGAGTATTTTCATGCCAAGATGAAAATATTTGATCACTTAAAAAATAAAGGGCAGGTTTTTTTACCTAAGGGTCAGGTTGATCTTTGTAAAAAAATTGAAGAAACACATAAGGCTTATTTAGTAGAACCTGTAGAAATAAAAACAGAAGGCTTTTTTTCTGTTAGCTATAATGTGGAAAACTTATCTTTAGCTGTGAATATGTTGAATAAATATTTTGAAATTTCATCTGAAAAATTCCAGTATTTAAAAATTGTTCCGGGACGTTTTAATATTTTGCCATGGAAAGATAATTTTATTGTGATTGATTATGCTCATACTCCTGATAGTTTAGAGTCTATTTGTAGAGAGTTGAAAAAAAACTTTTTGCATCATTCATTAATCACTATCTTTGGTTGTGGTGGTGATAGAGATAAGGCGAAAAGACCATTGATGGGAGCAGCAGCGCAAAAGTATTCTGACATGATTATTCTTACAAGTGATAATCCAAGGTTTGAAAAACCTGAAGATATTATTAATGATATAAAAAAGGGCCTAAAAACTGAGTATCATGTTGAAGTTGATAGAAGAGAAGCGATTGCTAAAGGATTAGAACTCGCGAATAAATCAGTTCTTTTAATAGCTGGTAAGGGTAATGAGAATTACCTTGATGTAAAAGGAACAAAACTAAGCTATAGTGATGAAAATGTTGTAAGGGAATTATTAGATGATCAACTTAAGTGAAATTGAAACTTTTAAAACTTTTAAAGAAGCTTCGTCACAGTTGGAAGATAAAGAATTGCGTTTCGATGTTGATAATCGTTTGATTAACACTGACTCAGTCTTTATCGCTATCGTTGGTGCTAAGTATAATCCTCTGTCCCATTTAGATCGTGTTGTTACAAGTGGATGTAAATATATCGTGTATGATCAAGCAGATAGTGACTTAGTTTCTGCGTACGAGGATAAATTATGTTTTATTCTAGTAAGTGATATCGAAGAATTTATTCAAGAGGCTGCGACACATGTGGCAAGGCTTTTTAGGGCGAAGAATGGACAAATTATCGCTATTTCGGGCTCAAATGGAAAAACAACAACTAAAGAAATGCTAACGTTTTTATTAACCGAAGTTGTTGGAGAACAGAAGGTAATTTCTACTCAAAAAAATAATAATAATCATTTAGGTGTCCCTTTTACATTATTTCAGATAAGGCCAGAAACAGAGTTTGCGGTTGTTGAGCTTGGAAGTAATCATCCCGGTGAAATTGAGCATCTTTGTCAGATACTTAATCCTCAGTATGGTATTACCACAAATATTGGTGATACCCATTTAGAGTTTTTTGGTGATAAAGAAAATGTTTTTAAAGAAGAATCTGTTTTATATAAATATTGCTCTGAGAAGTTCTATATAAATGAAGATGATGATTTTTTAAAAAAAATTAAGAAAACAAAAAAGAGAATAGGATTTGGTTATATGGCCGATGACTATACGTTCTATAATTTGGAAGGTGGGATTCAAGTTACAGAGGTAGAACTATATAATACACATATTACTGGTAAACATAATTTTTATAATTTAGCTGTGGCTTTTTTAATTGCTACCCAGTTAATTAAGAATTCAAAGACAGCATTGAAAGAAGCTGCAAAAAAATTTCGACCAACTCAAAATAGATCACAGTGGATAAAAAACAAACATCAAGATATTTTTTTAGACGCCTATAATGCAAATCCAACTTCAATGAAGGTCGCGATCGAGGGCTTTTTAGATCATATTGCCCCTATAGGGGCAAAAAAGAATGAGATATGCTTTATCTTAGGTGATATGAATGAATTGGGTAAAGACTCAGAGAAATTACATAGAGATATTGCTAAGTTTGTGTCTGAGAAAGAAGTTGATCTTGTTATTTTTGTAGGACGTTTTGCTCAAATATATGCCGAAAATTATCAGGGTAATCATAAATGTTTTGAGAAGGTAGACATTTTACTGGAGCAGATGCAGCAGGACTTATTAAAGTATAAATACTTGTTTATTAAAGGTAGTCGTTCTGTCGTCTTAGAAAAAATATCGCAAGAACACCCAATCGTGAATAGATAAT